>CAZNSS010000198.1:0-5474 GCA_964575465.1 uncultured Holophagales bacterium
GCCTCCTTCTTCCCGCAGCCGGGCGCGAGGAGCGTGGCGGCGATCAGGGCGAGGGCGGCGGCGGGGCGGGCGGCACGGGTCATCGGTTCTCCCTCGTGAGGCGCTGGCTGAGCCAGACCGTCGTGAACGTCATGACGAGGAGGATCGTCGAGAGCGCGTTGATCAGAGCGGGCGAGCCGTGCTTGATCATGCTGTAGATCCGGACGGGGAGCGTGGTCGAGCCCGGCCCGGACGTGAAGAACGTGATGACGAAGTCGTCGATCGAGAGCGTGAAGGCGAGCAGCGCCCCCGCGGCGATCCCGGGCGCGAGGCTCGGGAGGACGACCTTGCGGAAGGCGACCCAGGGGGTCGCCCCGAGGTCCTCCGCGGCCTCGACGAGGCCCCAGTCGAAGTCCTGGAGGCGGCCGAGGACGACGAAGGTGACGTAGCTGATGCAGAAGGTGACGTGGGAGAGCGTGACGGTGAGGAGGCCGAGGCCCAGGCCGATCGTGACGAAAAAGAGGAGGAGGCCGATCCCCATCAGGATCTCGGGGATGACGAGCGGGGTGTAGACGAGGAGGTAGTGGACCTTCTGCAGCCGGCTCCGGTAGCGGTGGAGCGCGAACGCGGCGCTCGTCCCGACGACGGTGGAGACCGCCGTGGCAAAGGCGGCGATGACGAGCGTGTTCCTGAGCGCCATCCAGATCTCGCGCTGCGTGAGGAGCTTCCGGTACCAGTCGAGCGTGAAGCCCTCCCAGCCTCCGCCGAAGCGCGAGGCGTTGAACGAGTTCGCGACGAGGACGACGACCGGCAGGTAGAAGAACGCCAGGACGGCGGCCGTCGTGACCCACGGGGTGCGGCTCCGTTCCATCGAGTCAGTCCGGCCCGGGCGCGGCGGCGCCGCGCGTCCGGTTGATCGTCAGGGCGAGGATCGTGGGGGCGAGGACGACGAGCGCAAGGAGCATCGAGAGGGCGCTCGCGTGCGGGAGGTTCCGGTCGGAGAAGACGCGCTGGGCGATCTTGTTGCCGATCATCTCGCTCGTGGCGCCGCCGACGATGTCCGGGACCACGTAGGTCCCGAGCGCGGGGATGAGCGTGACGAGCGTCGCCGTCAGGAGGCCGCGGCTGATCCCGGGGAGGAAGACCAGCCGGAACGACTGGAAGGGCGAGGCGCCGAGGTCGCGGGCCGCCTCGACGAGCCGGAAGTCGAACTTCTCGGCGGCGGCGTAGATCGGCAGGATCGCGAACGGCAGCTCGGTGTAGACGAGGACGAGGAGGATCGCCGCCGGGCCGTAGAGGAGCTGCGTCTCCTCGGAGGCGAGCCCGACCGCCACGAGCGCGCGCTTGATCGGCCCCTCGGGGTGGAGGAGCGCCTTCCACGCGAAGATCCGGACGAGGAAGCTCGTCCAGAACGGCACGATGACGGCGAGCAGGAGCGCGCCCCGCCACCGCCGCGGCGCGCGGGCCATGACGTAGGCGGTCGGCGTCGCCAGGAGGAGGCAGAGGACCGTCGTGGCGGCCGAGAGCCAGGCCGTGCGCCAGACGATGGCGGGGTAGTTCGGGTTGGCGAGCGCGCGCAGCGTCTCGAGGGTCCACCCCTCGCCGATCCCGCCGAACGGGTCCGGCGGCCGGAACGCGATGGCGAAGACGAGAAGCGTCGGGACGGCGAAGAGGACGAGGAGCCAGACGAGCGACGGGAGAGTGACCGGCCACTCGGAGCGGCGGGGCGCCTCGTGCTCAGCCACCGACGGCCTCCGGCGGGAGGTCCATGAGGCTCTCGTCCGACTCCTCGTAGCGCTCGAGCATGTAGCCGTCGTCCGCGTGCCACGAGACGAAGACCTCCTCGCCCCACGTGATCGGCTTCTCGTCGAGGAGGAACCGGGCGTGCTGCTGGTAGACGGCGAGCCGGTACTCTCCCGCGCGGACCCAGTACTTCGTCTGGCTTCCGAGGTAGATGACGTCCTCGACCCGGGCCGGCACGACGTTCGTGTCGATCGCCGCCTCGGGGCGCTCGCGACCGATCCGGAGCTTCTCGGGGCGGACGCTGAGGAAGATCGGGTCCCCCTCCCGGACGTTCTTGTCGTTGTAGACGCGGACGTCCTCGAGGCCCTCGATGGCCAGGTGACAGTAGAGGCCGCCGTCGAGCACCTCGGCGACCTTCCCCTCGAAGAAGTTCGTGTCGCCGATGAAGGCGGCGACGAAGCTGCTCCGTGGCGCCTCGTAGACCTCGGCCGGGGTGCCGAGCTGCTCGAGCCGGCCCTTGTTCATCACGGCGATCCGGTCCGAGAGGCTCATCGCCTCGCCCTGGTCGTGCGTGACGTAGAGGAACGTGATGCCGACCTCGTCGTGGATCAGGTCGAGCTCGATGAGCATCCGCTGGCGGAGCTTCAGGTCGAGCGCCGCGAGCGGCTCGTCGAGGAGGAGGACGTCGGGCTTGTTGACGAGGGCGCGCGCGATGGCCACGCGCTGCTTCTGCCCGCCGCTGATCTGGTCGGGGCGCTTGTGCGCCTGGTCCTCCATCTGGATCAGCGCGAGCATCCGGTCGACCTCGGCGTCGACCTCGGCCCGCGGGCGCCGCGCGACCTTCAGGCCGAAGGCGATGTTCTGCCGGACGGTCAGGTGCGGGAAGAGGGCGTAGCTCTGGAAGATCGTGTTGACCTTGCGCCGGTGGGGCGGGAGGCCGGTGATGTCCTCGCCGCCGAGGAGGACGCGCCCTGTGTCGGGGCGCTCGAAGCCGGCGAGCATCCGGAGGAGGGTCGTCTTGCCGCAGCCGGAAGGGCCGAGGAGCGAGAAGAACTCGCCCTTCCTCACCGAGACCGACACGCCGTCGACGGCGAGGACGTCGCCGTAGCGCCGGGAGACGTTCTCGAAGCGGACGAAGTCTTCCATTCGGCGCGGGAGGCTAGCTCGGAGCCGGCGACGTCAGAACGACCACGAGAACCCCGCCGAGTAGAGGTTCGACGTGCGGGTCCCCCAGAGCGCCTCGCCGGCGCTCCCGGGCCTGGCCTGCCCGAAGAGGAGCCAGAGCTCCGTGGCGTCGTTCGGGGTCCAGGAGAGGACGGCGTCCCACTCCCGGGCGAGGCCGTCGCCGGCCTCTTCGGGGACCTCCCAGTACGCCCCCGTGTCCGACTTCAGGTCGAGGTAGAAGAGCCGGAAGGAGAGCGGCTCGGCGATCTGGAACCCGCCCTCCAGCTTGAGGACGTTCAGGTCGGTGTTGACGAGGAGGCTCGAGGCGACGAGCTCGCCGAGGTAGTAGTGCGACCAGTCCTCCGAGCTGTAGTTGCGCCAGACGAAGTTCTCGTCGTCCGCGCTCCCCGGGTCGTCGCCGGAGAAGTGGAGGTACGAGGCGAAGAGGTACGGGGCGAGGCCGAGCGGAAGGTCCCAGCGCCCGTCGGCGTGCCACGCCTCTCCGCCTACGGAGACGCCCTGGCGCTTCCCCCCCTGGAACGCGTACTCGCCGGCGAGCGTCACGGGGCCGAGCGGCACCGAGCCCCGGAGGGAGACGAGGCGGGCGTCGTCGTCCGCTTCGCCGGAGTCCTGCCGGGCGAATCCGGAGAGGGCGAGGTACGTCTTCGGCGGCGCCTCCTCCGCTCCGGCCTCGGCGCCGGCTCCGGCCGTCTTCGGGGAGGGCGTCCAGGCGAAGTCGAGGCCGTAGAGCTGGCCGTCGTACCCGAACGAGCTCGAGAGCTTCGCGGCGAGGACCGTCCCGGCGAAGTCGCCGCGGCGGTAGTCGACCCGGGCGGCGTCCCAGAACGTGAGCGGGATCGACCAGACGGCCCCCTTGTGGTCGGCGTAGCCGTCCTGGATCAGGAAACCGTCTCCGATCTTCATCTCCTGCCGGCCGATCGTCAGGTCGAGACCGGGCGTGAAGAGGTCGGTGACCGCGAGCTTCGCGGACTCGACGAGCGCCGTCCCGTCGTCCGCGACGCCGAAGGGGTCGTCGCTCAAGGTGAAGACCCCCGCGACCCCCGCGCTGACCGAGACGTGGTCGGAGAACGCGTACGCGAGGCCGACCCGGCCGACGGTCTCGACCCAGCCGTAGTCCGCGTCGGGCTTCGGCTGGTCGGGGGCTCCGAAGTAGGCCCCCCGGAGACCGTAGGCGTTGACACCGACACCGCCGGAGAAGGTGAGGCGTTCCTCGGGCTTCTCGTCCTCGGCCGAGACGGGCCCGGCCACGAGGGTTCCGAGACAAAGAAGGACCGGAACAAGGCGTCGAGTCGTTCCCATCGTGGCCTCCTCCGGGGGGACCCGCAATGCTGAGCGATCGGCGCCGCCGCCGTCAACGGGAAGGTCGTCGGCCGCCGGGGACCTCGCGGAGCGTCCTCGCGAGGCCGTAAGACCTACGCCCCGCCCCGCGCCCGGATCTTCGCGTCGATGAAGTCGGGGTGGGGAACGTTGAGGAGGCCCGCGAGGCGGCGGATCAGGTGCTCCTCGAGGGGGTGCTTCTCGGCGTCGGCGAACGCGACGAGCCACATCAGCTCGACGATCCTCTTCTTCTCCTCGGCGGAGAATCCCTTGTCGACGAGGCTCGTGAACTCGTAGAGCGAGGTCGCGGCGTCCGCCTCGGCCTCGGCGAGGCGGACCAGGTCCTCCGTGTCGGCGAGAGAGAGGCCGAACGTCCCCTGGAGCGCCGTGCGGACGACGGTCCGCTCCTCGTCCCTGACGTCCGGGTCGGCGCGCATCACCTCGACGAGGAGAGCGGCCGCCGCGAGGCGGAGGCGCCGGCCCGGGTCGCCGGCTTCGGTGGGCGTCCCGACGAGGAGACGCTCCTGGACGAACCTCTTGAGGGAGTCGAGCATCGTGCGAGTGTCGTGGACGCCGAAGAATCCGACAACCCCCGACGGGCCCGTCCTCAACGAACGCGACATCCGCGCGGCGGCGGGAATCCTCTTCCTCGCCACCTTCCTCTCGCTTCTCCGCATCCTCTTTCGCGGGAACTTCATCCCCATCAAGCTCGTCATCCCCTTTTTCCTCGCGGACTTCCTGGTGCGCGTGGGCCTGAGCCCCCGCTTCTCGCCCACCCTGGTCCTCAGCCCCCGTTCCCTCCGCTTCGTCACCGGGGCTCGGGGAGATGCCGCTTTCGACGCGGACGGGTGGCCCGAGAGGTCGCCGCCCGCCGACCCGTATCGAAGCGCCGGCGATGATGAACCGGCTGGAGCCGGCCCGCCTTCGCCGTGGTGTGCAGCCTCTCTTTCGGGAGCGGCCGAACCCAGGGGGCGGACGCGCGACTGAGCCGGATGCCGGGGTCCGGTAAGCTGGCAACCACGATGCGAAGCGTGAAATCCCCAGCGCTCGTCGCGGTTCTTTTCCTGCTGGTGTCGCCGGGTGCCGGCATCCGTGCTCAGGAGGAACCGCAGGATGAGAAAATCGCAATGCGCTCGGATGCGGACTGGACCGAGCTCGTCGTGGTGCTCCGGAGCGGCAAACGCGTCACCTACGCTCGGTCGGACGTCCTGAATGTCGAGTACGTGACGTCGCGGACCGGGGGCGGATCG
>CAZNSS010000198.1:5574-7044 GCA_964575465.1 uncultured Holophagales bacterium
TCGGTCGGACGTCCTGAATGTCGAGTACGTGACGTCGCGGACCGGGGGCGGATCGGGCTCAACGGCAGTGTCCGCCCGATTGGTCGGCGGTCAGCTGTTGGATTGCAGCGCTCGGGCGGGAGAGAAGACCTGGCCGTGCAAAGTGCGTATCACCAGCTTCGATCGGTCCTCCGGCGCGATCGTGGGCGAGCTGACCTGGTCGACGCTCTCCTCGGTACACCGGATTCGCGGCAAGCTGGCGGGCAACAGCCTGTCGTTCACCGAGACGGAGGCGATCCGGGCGGGCGGGGCCCATCTGAATGTCGAATACACCCTGACGATCGCCGGCGGCGCGGTGAGCGGGAGCTGGGTCGATCGCAGCGACCATGATGCCCGGGGAACGTTCGCGATCAAGGTCCCCTGAGCGCTGGGCGCGGCGGCCGCACGCGCCGGCCTGAGACCGGCGGAGGCGGCCGGGGCGCCCAGCGAACCGAGTGCGTCCGAGAACGACGGATGAATCGCGCCCCGGGGTCGAATCTGAGCGTCGCCGACCTCGGGCGCTTCCGCCGCGCGCCCTGCCTCCCGGCCTCAGCCCCCCGTCCCCTCCGCTTCGTACCCGAGGTTCGGGGCGAGCCAGCGCTCGGCCTCGTGGAGCGGCATTCCCTTGCGCCGCGCGTAGTCGGCGACCTGGTCGCGGCCGAGTCGGCCGACGGCGAAGTAGTGCGCCTCGGGGTGGGCGAGCACGTAACCGCTGACGGAGGCGGCGGGGAGCATCGCGAGGCTCTCCGTGAGCGTCATCCCCGCGTTCGCGGGCGCGTCGAGGAGGGCGAAGATGGTCCGCTTCTCGGTGTGGTCGGGGCAGGCGGGGTAGCCGGGTGCGGGGCGGATGCCGCGGTAGCGCTCGCGGATCAGGTCGTCGTTCGAGAGGGCCTCGGTCCGCCCGAAGCCCCACGCCTCGCGGGCCCGCTTGTGGAGGCGCTCGGCGGAGGCCTCGGCGAGACGGTCTGCGAGCGCCCTGGCGAGGATCGACCGGTAGTCGTCGTGGTCCTTCTCGAAGCGCTCGCAGAGCGCCGGGACGCCGTGCCCTGCCGTGACGGCGAAGAGGCCGACGTGGTCGCGCCGCCCGCTTTCGCGCGGGGCGACGAAGTCGGCGAGCGCCTCGCAGGGCGCATCGCCGCTCTTCTCCTGCTGCTGACGGAGCGTGTGGAGCGTCGCGAGGAGGTGCTCGCCCTTCGCGTCGGCGTAGAGCTCGACGTCGTCGCCGACGGAGTTGGCGGGGAAGAGGCCCCAGACCGCGCGGGCCTTCAGGAGCCGCTTCTCGACGATCTCGGACAGAAGCTCCTGCGCGTCGGCGAAGAGCTCGCGGGCCTTCTCGCCGACGACGGCGTCGTCGAGGATCTGCGGGTAGCGGCCTCGCAGCTCCCAGGCGTGGAAGAACGGGGACCAGTCGACGAACGGGATCAGCTCCGCGAGCGGGACGTCCTCCTCGAC
>CAZNSS010000199.1:0-7028 GCA_964575465.1 uncultured Holophagales bacterium
GGGCGGTGCCGGAGGGGGAGCCGGCGAGCACGCTCCGGCCAGGAGGGTGGCGAGAAACGCCGCGGCGGCGAACCGGGCGAGCGGCCTCACGCCGTCGCTTCCCCGGGGCCGGGTCGGTCCGTCGCGGCCCTGCGGAGGGCGACGACCGAGAGGCCGAGGCAGAGGACGAACGAGGCGAGAAAGAGCGCGAAGACTCCCCACTGGGAAGCCGTCGCCGGCTTCCCCCCGGCCCCCGCGGCGGCGACGTAGAGGTCGCGGAGCTGGTGGCGCGTCACGAGCATCAGGAGCATTGCGAGGCCGAAGAGCTCGAGCGCGTGCCGGACGGACGCGCGGTCGGCGAGAGGGTCCCTCACGCGGGCGAGGAAGACGAGGAGGCCGAAGCCGCAGGCGATGGCGAGCGTGAAGGGGAGCATCGTCGCGGCCCCCCCTCGCATGAGGCCGAGGAGGACCTCGCGCGGGACGGAGATCGTCAGCCAGAGGCCGACGACGAGCTGGAGGACGGTGGCGAGGAGGGCGATCTTCACGCCGAACGTCGCGCGGGCCGTCGCCTCGGCGCGCGCCTCCTCCGCGGGCGTGCGGCGGACGGAGAGCCACGCGAGGAGGATGCCGGCGAGCGTGACGCCCGCGAGGACGAAGTGGAGGAATCGGGGGAGGACGGCGCGGTCGGCGAAGGCCGTCCACGGGTTCGCCAGGGCGGCCTCCCACCTTCCGGGCTGGACCGACAGGAGGTGCACGACGACCTGGATCGCCGCGATGGCGAGAAACAGGAGCGCCGAGAGACCGAATGGCAGCGCGGCGCCCTTCCCGGCGCGGAGACGGTACTTCGCCGCGTACGTGAGGTAGTAGGCCGCCATCAGGAGGCCGAGGAGGCCGAGCCACGCGGGGGCGAGGATCACGGTCGCCGAGTAGAAGAGGCGGCCGTAGAGGACCTGGAGGAAGAGGAGCGGAGCGATGCCGAAGGTGATGGTGAGGGAGATCGCCCAGGTGTTCACCTCCGCGAAGAGGCGGGCGACGGGACGGCCGAAAGCACGGTCGCGGTCGAGCGAGGCGAACGTCCCGAGGATCGAGGAGCCGAGGACGACGTTCACCCCGACGACGTGGACGGCGAAGGTGACGAGCCAGAGGAGGTGGAAGAGCCAGGGCGGGCCCGGGATCGCCGTGGGGTCGAGGGCGGGGAGAGGTGTCTCACCGGCCACGGGTCACCTCCGCCGTCTGCGGTGCGTTCAGGGTGCCGATCCATGCCGCGAGCGCGCTCATCTCCTCGTCGGTCCCGACGAACGGGGGCATGAAGGGATAGTCGGGCTTCACGTCCCGCCCGGCGGCGCGGGCCTTCCAGTTCGCCCCGTCGTCGCGGAGCGCGGTCAGGAAAAGCGCGGCGATCTCGGCGTCCATCGCGCCGGCGACCCCCCGGATCGAGAGGTAGCCGTTCCGCGTGTGGCAGGAGGAGCACTCGGCCCGGAAGACCGCCTCGCCCTTCGGGACGGCTCGTCCCCCCGCTTCCTTCGTCGCCCAGGAGGCCTTGGAGAGGATCCCCTTCTCGTTCAGAGAGTCGATCTCCGAGACGAGGACCCCGTTGGAGAACATCTGCTCCGCGATGACGAACGGCTTCCTCGCGCCCTCGCGGACCCTCTCGTACCCCGCGAGGACCCCCGCGCCGGCGAGGAGCGCGAGGACGGCGACCGGCCACGACTGGAGCCGCGGCAGGAGGACGACGAGGAGGGCGAGGAGAGCGGCCAGGAGGAACATCCGGAGCGTGTGGGAACGGCCCGTCGCGAGCGTCGCCAGGAGCGGTTTCTCCCCGAGGAACAGCCGCTGGACGGAGGCGGGGAGAGCCTTTTCCCAGACGAGCCAGCCGACCCCGGCGACGCCGAGGCCGACCGCTCCGACGCCGCCGAGGACGCGCGAGAGGCGGGCGCGGGCCGGGCGGTCCTTCTCCCTGAGCGCGGCGAAGGCCATCCACGCCGCGGCGAGGGCGAGGCAGATGCCGGTCCGGAAGAGGATGCCCGGCAGGTAGGTCGGGTTCAGGAAGCCGTCCGCGACGGAGGCGGTCGCCGGGAAGCGCCCCGGCGTGAGCATGAAGCCGAGGATTCCCTGGATGACGACGAGCGACATGAACGCCGCGAAGGCGTAGAGCCAGATCAGCAGGAGGTGTGTCCGAGGCGAGACCCTCTCCCACGTCGCGACCCACGCGAGCGCGGTGACCACCTCGAGGAGGAAGAAGGCCCACTCCGCCGCCCAGGCCCAGACGAACGTGTGGATGAGAGACGAGGTCGCGGCGGGGTGGACGACGCCGATCGTGAACCAGATTCCGACGCCGGAGACCGCCCCGAAGACCGTCGAGAGGAGGAGCAGCATCATCGACGAGCGCCTGACGAGGTTGCGCAGCGGGCGGTCGTTCCGCTTCACGGCGGCCGTTTCGAGCGCGGCCATCACGAGGCCCCCGCCGACCGCGAAGTGCGAGACCACGACGTGCAGGATGGCGACCAGGGCGATGAGGATCCCTCCGCCCGCCGCGAACTCCCGGATCGGATAGTCCAAGTCCGCCTCCTCTCCGCCTTCAGGGAATGCGGCGCCCTTCGTAGAGCCCGTCGTAGAGGTATTTCGAGAAGTAGCGCTCGGAGGGGTCGGTGAGCAGCGTGACGACCCGCTTCCCCTCGCCGAGCCTCCGCGCGAGTCGCTTCGCCCCGGCGACCGCGGCCCCGGACGACGCCCCGGCCGGGAGCCCCATCCGGCCGAGCGCGTCGACCGTCGCGTAGCTCTCGCGGTGGGGAATCGTGAAGATCCCGTCGGCGAGAGATCGGTCGAAAGTGGCGGGAAAGAAGGCGTTCCCGATCCCTTCGACCATGTGCTCGCCCATCCCGCCCGTGCCGCCGTAGATCGAGTCGGGGGGCTCGACGCCCCAGCAGGTGAGCGAGGGGTCCTTCTCCTTCAGGAAGCGGGCGACGCCGGTGAACGTCCCTCCCGTCCCCACGCCGAGGGCCATCCCGTCGACGCGGCCCCCGAGCTGCTCCCAGATCTCGGGCCCCGTCGTCTCGTAGTGGACGCGCGGGTTCGCGGGGTTCTCGAACTGGCGCATCGGGACGGCGCCGGGGATCGTGGTGGCGAGCTCCGCGGCCTTCGCGACGGCGCCGGCGATCCCCGCCTCGTGGGGCACGAGGACGATCTCGCCGCCGAGCCCGCGGATGAGGACCATCTTCTCCCGCGCGTACCCCTCGACCATGACGATGACGACCCGGTACCCGCGCGAGACGCCGACGAGCGCGAGGCCGACGCCGGTGTTGCCGGCCGTCGCCTCGAGGATCGTCCCGCCGGGCCGGAGGGCCCCGCTCTCCTCGGCCGCCCGGACGAGACCGAGGGCGGTCCTGTCCTTCACGCTCATCCCGGGATTGAGGTATTCGAGCTTGGCGAAGACGTCCGCCTCGCCCGGCTCCTTCAGGGCGCCGAGCCGGATCATCGGGGTCTGCCCGATCAGCTCGACGACGCTTTCCACGACGCGCATGCACCGTTCTCCGGGGGCCCGGCGGGCGCAGCGCGCTCCGGCAGAAACCCACCGGCTCTTGTAGGCGGGGCCTCGGGGGAAGTCAAGGCAGGCGAGGTCCCGGGCGGGTGCTAGGATGCCCGGCCGGGCCGCGGCCTCCTCGCGTCCCGGATTCCACTTCGAGGTGCCTGCCGCCATGTCCGACGTCAAGAAGCTGCGTCCCGCGAGCCGGATCATCCACGCCGGACAGCGCTCCTGCCCCCTCACCGGCGCCGTCGCGACGCCGATCTACCAGACGTCGACCTTCGCCTTCAGGGACACGGACGAAGGGGCCGCCCGCTTCGGCGGCACGGACCCCGGCTACAAGTACACGCGCCTCGGGAACCCCACCGTCGCCGCGCTCGAGGAGTGCATCACCGAGCTCGAAGGAGGGTGCGGGGCGCTCGCGGCCTCGACCGGCATGGCGGCGGTCCACACCGTCTACTTCACCCTTCTCGGCGCCGGGGCCCACGTCGTCGGGACGGACGCCCTCTACGGCGCGAGCCGGATGATCCTCGAGAAGGAGTACTCGCGGTTCGGCGTCACGGGGTCGTTCGTCGACACTTCGGACCCGGCGAACGTCGAGAAGGCGATGAGGCCGGAGACGAAGCTCGTCTACCTCGAGTCGCCCGCGAACCCGACCCTGAAGCTCTGCGACATCGCGGTGATCTCCGAGATGGCCCACCGGAGGGGCGCCCTCGTCGCCGTCGACAACACCTTCGCCTCGCCGCTCCTCCAGCAGCCCTTCTCGCTCGGCGCCGACGTGGTCGTCCACAGCATGACGAAGTTCATCAACGGGCACAGCGACGTCGTCGCCGGGATCGTCGTCGCCAAGGACCCGGCCCTCTTCGCGCGCCTCCGCGCCGTCCACGTGAACGTCGGGCCGACGATGGACCCGCACCAGGCCTGGCTCGTCTTCCGCGGCGTCAAGACGCTCGGCCTCCGGATGGAGAAGGCCCAGGCGAACGCTCTCGAGGTGGCCCGCTTCCTCGAGGCGCACCCGAAGGTGGCGTGGGTCCGCTACCCGTTCCTCCCGAGCCACCCGCAGTACGAGCTCGCCCGCCGGCAGATGTCCGGCGGCGGGGCGATCGTCTCCTTCGGCGTGCAGGGGGGCCTCGAGGCGGGACGCACCCTGATGAACTCCGTGAAGCTCGCGACGCTCGCCGTCAGCCTCGGCGGCATCGAGACGCTGATCGAGCACCCCGCGTCGATGACGCACGCGAGCGTCCCGAAGGCCGAGCGCGAGAAGGCCGAGATCTCGGACGATCTCGTGAGGATCGCGATCGGCTGCGAGGACGCTGCCGACATCTGCGAGGACCTCGACCAGGCCCTGGCGAAGGCCTGAGGCCTCAGGCCCGGAATTCCGACAGGAAAGCCCTCGTCTCGGCGAGGACCCTCTCCGGGTCCTCCCGGTGGGGGAAGTGACCGAGGCCGGGCAGGACGAGGCTCCGGACGGGGCCCGAGACCGCCGCGGCGATCGCTTCCAACTGGGCGACGGTCCCGTACTCGTCCCTCTCGCCCTGGATCGCGAGCAGGGGGCACCGGATCGACCGGATCGCCTCCACCGCGGAGAAGGCGCGGAAGGCCGGGTCGCGCCACGTCTCGCTCCACGCCCGGAAGACGGATTCCGTCCTTCCGCCGTGGTGCCGGCCGAGCCGCTCCGGGAGGTCGGTGGTCGCCCAGGCCCGGACCGTCGCCTCGATCCCGGCGAGGGTGACGTCCTCGACGAAGACGTGCGCGGCGATCGAGACGACGGCCGCAGGGACCTCGGGGAAGGCCCCCGCGAAGAGCAGGGCGATGGAGGCGCCGTCGCTGTGCCCGAACAGGACGGGGCGCCGGATCCCGGCCTGGCGGAGGACCTCCGGAAGACGCTCCGTCGCCTCGATCTCCAGGAACCGGACGCCCGGCGACCCGGGCCGGGGTTCCGACCGCCCGGAGCCGAGCCGGTCGAAGGCGAGGCCCTCGCGCGAGAGGGCGCCGCAGAGCCGGTCGGGGAGGTCCCGCCAGAGGGAGACGGCCCCCAGGGCGTCGTGGAGGAAGACGAGAGGGGAGAGGCCCGGTCGGGCCTCCGCCGGGACGATCCGGACGGCCTCGACCCGGCCCTCCGGGAGGGGGATCGAGAGGGGCTCGCGAGTCACACCCGGGGAGGAAGGGAAAGGCACCCCGAGATTCTGTTCGGGGCCGGAGATCCCGGCAAGGCACCGGGAGAGCGTGTCGGACCGCACGTCCCTGAGCCGCCGTCGCACCTTTCTGCCCTTCGACCCTGTAATCTGAACGAGGAGGGTCCGTTGAGGTTCCGTCGACTCGTCGCCTTTCACGAAGCCGGCCGCGCCGTCGTCGCGTGGGACGCCGGCCTCCGCCTTCCGCGCTTCTCGATCTACCCCGAGGAGCACACTCGCGGCCGCATCCTCGTCGGCCAGGAATTCCCGGACGGCGACTCGGACCTCGACCGGCGGGAGCAGCACGTCTACCTCAGCCTGCTGGCGGCCGGCCCGCTCGCGGTCGTCATGGCCGGAGGAAGGGTCCCGCTCGAGCCGCACGTCGGCATCGAGATCGACACCCACCGGATCGCCGTTTTCGCGCGCCGCGCCGGCCTCGAGATCGACGCCGTCTTCCGCGAGACGGCCGTGCGGCTCGCCTACCTCTGGGAGCCCGTGGAAGAGCTCGTCAACGCGCTCCTGATGCGCGAGACGGTCTCCGGAACGCTCGCCGCGCGGATCATCCGCGCGAGCCACCCCGGCCCGCTGCTCGAGTAGCCGCTCGCCTGGAGGGGAGAGAGGCCGCGCCCCTCCCCCCTCGCCGGTTCAGGTCACTTCGTTCCGGCAGGCGGCGCCGTCGCGAGGCCGCGCCGCACGAGGAGCGGCTCGACGGAGGGCTCGCGGCCGCGGAACGCCTTGTAGAGCGACATCGCCTCGGCGGTGCCCCCCTTCTCGAGGACGTTCTTGCGGAACGACGTGGCGGTCGCCTTGTCGAAGATCCCCTTCTCGCGGAACGCCTCGAAGGCGTCGGCGTCGAGGACCTCGCTCCAGAGGTAGCTGTAGTAGCCGGCCGAGTAGCCGCCGCCCGGCCCGAAGATGTGCTGGAAGTAGGGGCTCCGGTAGCGGGAGACGATCTCGGGGATCAGGCCGATCTTCCCGAGGGAGGCCTTCTCGAACGCGGTCGCGTCCTCCACCTTCGCCTCCGTCAGCGTGTGCCAGTTCATGTCGAGGTAGGAGGCGGCGACGTACTCCACCGTCGCGAAGCCCTGGCCGTACCGCTTCGACTTCCCGATCTTCTCGACGAGTGCGGCCGGGATCGGCTCGTTCGTCTTCCAGTGCCTCGCGTAGCCCCGCAGCACCTCGGGCTCGAGCGCCCAGTTCTCCATGATCTGGGAGGGGAGCTCGACGAAGTCGCGCGGGACGCCCGACATCGAGCGGTACGTGACGCGCGAGAGGATCCGGTGGAGCGCGTGGCCGAACTCGTGGAACAGGGTCTCCACCTCCTCGAGGGAGAGGAGGGCCGGGGCGTCGCC
>CAZNSS010000200.1:0-7018 GCA_964575465.1 uncultured Holophagales bacterium
TGGTCGAGGTCGTGAACGGCTGGGACAACGTCGAGGACTCGAACTCGTCGAAGTCCATCGGCGGCCAGCTGGCCCTCACCCTTCCCTCCAACGCCGCTCTCTACTTCAACGTCCTCGTCGGGCCGGAACGCGCCGGCAACAACGCGGACAACCGGACGTTTCTCAACCTCGTCGGGAGCTGGAAGCTCGGGGCGAGCTCGGCGCTCGGGATCGACGCCGTCTGGGCGACCGAGGAGAACGCCGCCGGACCCGGCCAGGACGCGACGTGGGGCGGTGTCGCCCTCTACGGGCGGCTCGGCCTCTCCCCCGCTTTCGCGCTCGTCCTGCGCGCCGAGGTCTTCGACGACCCGGAGGGCGTCCGGACCGGGACACCCCAGACCCTCTCGGAGCTGACTCTCACGCCGGAGCTGAAGCTGGCGCCCGGGCTCGTCCTTCGGGGCGACCTGCGCCTCGACCACTCGAGCCGCGACGTCTTCGAGAAGGAATCCGGCCTCACCGGGACCCAGCCGACCGTTCTCCTCAACGCCCTCTATTTCTTCTGAGCCCGCGAGACGCGACGATCAGCGCGAGGGGGGCCGCAAGGCCCTCCTCGTCCTTTCGGACTTTCCGGCAGCGGGCACCTGTGCGGGCGACTCCGGGTCGCGCAGCTTCTCGCGGAGGGTCTTTCGATCGATCCCGAGGATCTCGGCGGCGCGCGTCTTGTTGCCGTCGACCGCCGCCAGGACGCGTCTCACGTGCTCGGCCTCCACGTCGGCCAGGGACCGGTTCCAGCCCGCGTCGCGGAAGGCGGAGAACCGCATGCGCGGCGGGAGGTCGGGGACGGAGACCGTCGTCAGCTCGCTCGCCACGAGATCCCGGACGATCCCCCTCAGCTCCCGGACGTTTCCCGGCCACGGGTAGCTGCGGAGGACGTCGAGGACGGGGTCGGCCAGCTCGGGAACGGCCCGGCCGAGCGCGGCGGCATAGTGCCGTGCGAAATGGCGGGCGAGGATGACGACGTCCTCGCCCCGCTCGCGGAGCGGGGGGAGCCAGATCGCCTCCTCGAAGAGCTCACTCGAGACCGGCGGGTTCGTCCGGGACGGTCCCGTCCCCCAGCAGGTCGCGGCGATGAGGCGCGCGGACGTCGACTTCGGCTTCCGCGCCGGGCGGGCCGGCGCGCCGAGCAGGGCGAGCTTCTCGCGCACCGCGGCTCCGACCTCCTCGATGTCGGCGACGAAGAGAGTTCCGCCCGCGGCTCGCGCGAGGAGACCCGGGCGACCCCGCGCGCCGAGCAGCTCCTCGTGCAGCGACTCGGCCGCGACCGAACGGCAGTACATCGCGAGGAACGGCCCGTGGGCCCGCGCGCTCCTGTGGTGGATGATCCGGGCGACGAGCTCCTTGCCGGTTCCGTCCTCCCCTCCGAGGAGCACCCCCCCGTCGGACGTCGCGGCGCGCTCGATCGCGCGTCCCGCGCGTCGGATCGCCTCCGACTCCCCGAGGAGGCCGGGAACGGCGGCCGGAGGAGGAGCGCCGTCGGACTTGCGGCCCCGGAGCTTCCTCAGGGCGCGCCCCACCGCCTCGCGGAGCTCCACGTCGGTGAACGGCTTGGCGAGGTAGTCCTCCGCGCCGGTCCGGAGCGCTTCGACGGCCCCGCCGATCGTCGCGTAGCCGGTGATGACGACGATCTCCGTCTCCTTGAGGTTCTCCCGCACGTGCCGGACGAGGTCGAGGCCCGACATTCCCGGCATCTTCAGGTCGGTCAGGACGAGGTCGACGGGAGTGAAGGAGAGGAGGGCCAGGGCGTCGGCGGCGCCCGAGGCGGTCACGACGGAGTGGCCGCCGTCCACGAGGTTGCGGCGGAGCACCTCGAGAGTCGACGGCGAGTCGTCGACGACGAGGATCCGTGCGGGCGTCTCGTCCTTCGTCACTCTCTTCTTCTCCTCAGGTTTCGTCGGGGCCGGCGAGCGGGAGGTCGACGTCGAATCGCGAGCCCGTCCCCGGCTCGCTCTCGACCCGGATCGTCCCGCCGTGCGACGTGACGATCCCGTGGACGACCGAGAGGCCGAGCCCGGTCCCCTGGCCCACGTCCTTCATCGTGAAGAACGGATTGAAGATCTCCCGGAGCGTCTCCTCGTCCATGCCGGCTCCCGAGTCCTCCACGGAGAGGACGACCCCTCCCGGACGGTTCCGCGTCCGGATCGTCAGGCGTCCGCCGCCGGGCATCGCCTGGATCCCGTTCACGACGAGGTTCATCAGGACCTGCTGGAGCTGCCCCGGGTCGGCGACGATCCCGGCGAGCGTCGGTTCGAGGTCTCTCTCCAGGCGGATCCCCTCGGTGGCGCAGCGCGCCTCGACGAGGTAGAGCCCCTCGGTCACGACCCGGTTCAGGTCTGTCTTCGTCTTCGCCGCCGGCATCTGCCTCGCGAAGATCAGGAGCTTGCGGACGATCTCTCGCGCGTGAAGCGAGGCGTTGACGATCTTCTCCAGGTCCGCGTCGGCCTGTGCCGGGAGCCCGGGGCTCCTCCGCGCCAGCTGGGCGAAGCCGAGGATGCCGCCGAGGGGCTCGTTCAGCTCGTGGGCGACGCCTGCAGCGAGCTGCCCGATCGTGGCGAGCCGGTCGGCGTGGCGCAGCTGGCGCTGAAGCCTCGCCTTTTCCTCGTCCCCCTCCCTCCGTTCGACCCAGAGTCCCACCTGACGCGCCACCTCGTCGATCAGGCTCCGTTCCTCGGAGAGGAAGGGCCCTTCGTGAACGTCGGGCTTCTCCTCGAGGTAGACGACCTCGACGGCTCCCCGGGATTCGCCGCGGACCAGGATCGCGGCGGACTGCCGCTGCGCGTCGGGCCGGAAACCGGAATTGCCCTGGCGGCAGCCGTCGAAGGTGATTGCCGCCGCCGTGACGTCGGGGTACTGCCACGCCGACGGGAGGAGCCCGACGATCCGCTGGAGGACGCCGTCGAACGCAAGGCCCGGCTGCTCGACGATCCGCGCGATCCCGTAGAGGCAGGTCAGCTCCTTCACCCGCTCGCGAAGGGCCCACTGGGCGCGCTGGTGCGCGAGCGCGAGGCTCAGGGTCTCCGGGATCCCGCGAAGCAGCGACACCTCCGCGGCCGTGAACGGCGCGCCCGCCTCGCGAGAGAGCCTCAGCTCCCCGGCGGCCTCCCCACCGAGCGACAGGGCCAGCCGAAGCCTCGAGGGGCGCCCCTCCTCGGACGACTCGGGCCCGGGCCGCGCCTTCCGCCTTCCTGCCGCCTCTGCCCGAAGCTCGAAACGCGGCTCGGGGTCCTCGCCTCGCGCGAGCCGGCAGACGACGACCATGTCTCCCTCCGGGAACCGCAGCGCGGCCTCGTCCGAGCGCGAGAACTCGAGCAGCGTCCGGAGGAGGTCGCGGAGGAAGACGGCCCTCGGTGAGCCCTGGCTCGCCTGGAGCAGGACCCCGTGGAGCAGGTCCCGGAAGGCGTTCGCGGCGGCGTCGAGCGCCGGCGGGGGCTCCACGTTCCCGGCCCGTCTCCGCACCACGTCCCGATTCTAGGCGCAGGAAGTCGTCCGGTTTCGCGGCGCCGGATTCGGGACGACGGACGCGCGCGAACGACCAGCGGGCGGGCGTCATCGTCGTACGCCTCGTCCGCGCGCTCGCCGTTCCCTCGGCTCGACCCGTCGAGGGGAACCCGCTCGCCCCCCCTGCCATCCCCGCGCCCCGGCCGCCGTCGGCACCCTGTTACGCTAGGGAGGTGGGCCGGTTGCCGTCGTCCGTGAGCCGCCGGGGACTGATCGTCGTGGCCGCGGCCCTCTCCGTCACGGCCCTCTCGGCCCGCGAGTTCCGCGCGATGTGGCGGGTCGACGAGATCCGTCCGGGACCGGGGGTCACCCTGGTCGGGCGACTGTCCGACACCCTGCCGGCCCTCGCCGGGACGCCCGGCGACACGCCCGTCTACACGCTCGCCGCCCCTCCCGGAGCGCCGACCGGCGGAACGGCGCTCGTCCTCGGTGGCACGCACGGTGACGAGCCGGCCGGGTACCTGGCGGCGGTCGTCCTCGTCGAGACGGCCCGCCTTTCGGCCGGGAAGCTGATCGTCATTCCCCGCGCGAACGCCTCCGGGTTCACCCACAACGTCCCCCAGGAGGCACACCCCCAGCGGTTCGAGATCCCGACGCCGCACGGCCCGCGCTCCTTCACCTTCGGGGCCCGGGCGACGAACCCGGTCCACCAGTGGCCCGACCCGCAGGTCTACACGCACCGCGGCTCGGGGCAGGCGCTCTCGGGCCCGGAGACCCGGAACCTGAACCGGGCCTACCCGGGTCGCGCCGACGGCTCTCTCACCGAGCGGATCGCGTTCGCGATCACGACCCTGATCAGGCAGGAGCACGTCGACCTCGCGATCGATCTCCACGAGGCCGCCCCCGAGTACCCCGTCGTCAACACGATCGTCGCCCACGAGCGGGCGACGGAGCTGGCCGCTCTCGTGAACCTGGACCTGAGCGGGATCGGCGTCACGATCGGGCTCGAGCCGTCGCCGAAGACGCTGCACGGCCTCTCCCACCGGGAGTGGGGCGACGCCACGGAGACGCTCGCCGTCCTGATGGAGACCGCCAGCCCTGCCCAGGGACGGCTCCGGGGGCGGACGGACGCGGCGCTCGTCGTCTCGGGCCGGGACCGCTACTTCGCCTCGGCGGCCCGAAGGGGACGCCTGAACGTCCCGTTCGACGACAGCGGCTGGCCGATCGACCTGCGGGTCGCCCGACACCTCGCCGGGGTCACGCAGTTCCTGACCGACCTCGGGATGCTCGACGAGGCGAAAGCGGTCTCCGTCAGCGGCGTCCCCGCCTACGACGAGGTCGTCGCCCACGGCCTCGGGGCGTACCTCCGACCGTGACGAACCCCTGAAAGGACGAACATGAGGAAAGCGCTTCCGGTTCCCGTGGTCCTGCTCGCCTGCCTCGCCCTGGCCTCTCCCGCTCCAGCCGCCGGTCTCCCGGTCTTCGACACGCCGGGCGTCCTCTCGTCGGTCGGACAGGGCTCGGACATCGCGGTGGTGAAGGCCCTCCTCAACACGAAGCTGAAGCTCGGGCTCGACGTCAAGCCTCTCGCCCAGCCGGCGGACCTCGCGGGCCAGAAGCTGCTCGTCGTCGTCGTCGGTGCGAGCACGAAGGGGCTCGGGGCGGCCGGGCTCGACGTCGCCAGGGAGGCGGAGCGCGCGAAGGCCCTCCTCGCGGCCGCGCGAGAGAAGAAGGTCGGCGTCCTCGTCCTCCACACCGGCGGCGAGTCGCGCCGCGGCAAGACGACGGACGACCTCGTCCGCCTCGTCGTCCCGATGGCGGACCACGTCATCGTCGTCGCCGGCGGCAACAAGGACAGGATCTTCCAGTCGGCCCTGGGGAGCGGCAAGGCCCAGATCGTCGAGGTCGCCTCGCTCACCGCCGCCGGCGACGCGGTCAAGGCCGTCCTCCGCCCGACGAATGCTCCCTGAGTCGTCGATCCTCGGCCGGCTTCCGGCCGGCTGGGCGGAACCGGCGACGCTCCTCGTGATGCTCGCCGCCTTCGGACTCCTCTCGGCGAGACTCCGATGGCAGACCGGGATCGCGCTCGGCGTCGCCGCCTGGGCGGGCGCGGCGGCGAACGGACACCTCCTCCCGCTCCGCCACCTCGTCGAGGGGGGAACGGCGTACATCGACCCGCTCCTGACCATCGCGACGGCGATGATCTTCATGCGCGTCCTCCTCGACGGTGGCGCGCTCGACGCGATCGGCGGCGCGGTGGAGCGGGCATTCGGCTCGCGGCCTCTCCTGCTCCTTCCCGCCGTGATGCTCCTCGTGATGTTCCCGGGGATGATCACCGGCTCTTCGACGGCGTCGGTCCTGACGACCGGGGTGATGGCCCTGACGATCCTGGACGGCCTCGGCCTCCCGCGCGACCGGTCGGCCGCGTTCGTCGCGATGGGGGGCGTCCTCGGGATGGTGGCGCCGCCGATCAACATCCCGGCGATGATCATCGGGGCCGGGCTCGACCTCCCCTACGCCGGCTTCGGCGTGCCGCTGGCGCTCCTCTCCTTCCCGGTCGCCCTCGTCGCCGGGTACATCCTCGCGTGGCCGGTCCTGCGGCGTCCTTCCGCGGCGCCGGTCCCGGGCACGCGACCTGACGGAGCGATTCCCGGAAAGGTCGTGCCGCTCGGGCGCGCCCTCCTCGGCCCGCTCGTCGCCGTCCTCCTGATGGTCCTTCCCCGGGTCGCGCCCTCCACCATTCCGGACCCCGGCCTTCCGCTCGCGTTCCTCGCCGCCGCGGCCGTCGGCGTCGCCTCGTCGCCGCGCTTCGACGTCCGCGCCTCCCTGCTCCGCGCGACCGAGGAGGCGCTGCCGGTCCTCGGCATCCTCGTCGGCGTGGGGGCGTTCATCCAGGTCCTGACGCTGACGGGCGCGCGCGGGTTCGTCGTCTCCCTGATGGTGGCCTCGCCCGCGGGCGCCCTCATCGGCGTGGCGGCGGTGGGCCTGCCGCTCTTCGGCGCGGTCTCGGCGTTCGGCTCCGCCTCCGTCCTGGGCGTGCCCCTCCTCCTGGCGCTCCTCGGGCGCAGCGACATCGTCGTCGCGGCCGGCCTCTCCGCCCTCGCCTCCATCGGCGACCTGATGCTTCCCGTCGCGCTCGCGCCGACCCTCGCCGCCCAGGCCGCGGGAGTCGACCGTCTCGCGGTCATCCGCCGCTGCCTCGTGCCGGCGCTCCTCCTGATCGCCGCGGCCGTCGTCGTCCTCGCCGCGGCCCCCGCCATCGGGCGGCTGCTGAAGTGAGGGAGTCCCGATGCTGACCGTCTACCGCCTCATCGCGGCGCTCCTCGCACTGCTCGTCCTCGTCGTCGTCCTGAAGAAGAGCACCTCGCCCGGAACGAGGGTCGTGGGCGGAATGGTCCTCGTCCCGCTCCTCCTGCGCCTCCTGCTCGTGAAGTGACCCCTGCGGCCCCGCCGGCCTACGAAGAGCCGGCGCGGGCCACGAGCGGGAAACGGTTGGGGTCTTTCGCGGACGACACGAAGAGGCCGGGTCTGCCAGGCAGCCGTC
>CAZNSS010000201.1:0-7000 GCA_964575465.1 uncultured Holophagales bacterium
GAGGAGGTCTACGTCGACAGCCCGTCGGGGAAGAAGATCCAGGTCCTCCTCGTCAAGCCGCACGACTTCGACCCGGCGAAGAAGTACCCCGTGATCGTGAACGTCCACGGCGGCCCGCAGATGCAGTGGGCCGACGCCTTCCGCGGGGACGCGCAGGTCTACCCCGGGGCGGGCTACGTCGTCGCCTTCCCGAACCCGCACGGCTCCACCGGCTGGGGGCAGGACTTCACCGCCGCGATCTCGGGCGACTGGGACGGGAAGGTGATGAAGGACGTGAGGGCCGTTGCCGACTGGATCGCCGTTCAGCCCTGGGCCGACGGCGACCGGATCGGCGCGATGGGCTGGTCGTGGGGCGGCTACGCGATGATGTGGCTCGCCGGCAACGACAGCCACTTCAAGGCGCTCGCCTCGATGATGGGGGTCTACGACCTCCGGTCGATGTACTCCTCGACGGAGGAGCTCTGGTTCCCCGAGTGGGACCTGAAGGGGACCCCCTGGCAGAACCCCGAGGGGTACACGAAGCAGAGCCCGTCGTCGTACGTCGAGAAGTTCAAGGTCCCGACGCTCGTGATCACGGGCCAGAAGGACTTCCGCGTCCCCTACACGCAGTCGCTCGCCTTCTTCACCGACCTCCAGAAGATGGGGGTCCCGTCGCGCCTCGTCGTCCTGGAGAACGCGAGCCACTGGCCCGGCTGGTACGACATGGTCCTCTACTACGCCGCCCACCTCGACTGGTTCCACCGCTACCTCGGCGGCGCCCCCTCCCCGTACGACCCGAAGGCCCTCGTCGCGAACGACGTCTTCGGGAAGGAGAAGGAGGAGAAGAAGGAAGAGGCCGCGAAGAAGTAGGAGTTCTCGACGCCGTTGGACGCCGCACGCCACCGGTCCTCATCAGGGCCGGCTGCCCCCGGATTCTGGATGCTCAGCGTCACGCCGTCATGATCGGCGCCGAAGGAACCTGACGACTGAGCTTGTCGCGCAGTCCCGTGCGGAGGAATTCCGGCTGACTCTGTGTTGTAATTTTCGACCTCTCGCGCAGCCTAGGACCAGACGGGCCGACCCCACATGAGGTCGCACCCGGAGGAGTTGAGATGCGCAGGCGTGAAAGAGCTGCGGTCCTTCCGGGCCGGGCCTCCCCCAGGCGAGTCCATTGCCCGGGCATCAGACCTCTTCTCTCGGTGGCCCATTTCTGCGTCCTCGGAAGCGTCCTGCTCTACGCAGGCGATCTGCATGCACAGTCGTGCCCGAACGGAGGGTTCTGGCCCGGGTCGGGTTCGGGCGTGCAGCCGAACAACTGCCGTCCGGACCCGACAGGTCCCGCAGGATGGACCGACCCTGGCACGAGCGCCGGTTCCCGTACGAGCCAGGTTCGCCGGGCCGTTCGGAGCCCGAACAGCACCTGGTACCCGGTGCTTCCAATGGGCTCGGTCCCCTCCTGTAACGACAGCTTCAACATACCCTCCGGGAGCGCAGCCCCTTCCGTGTCCCTGCGTCTCCAGGGCCGGCGAGTCGTGGTGGACTACGACGCGCCCAACTTCTTCTGCAAGAACACCGGGGACTGGCCACCGTTCTACACCGCGACGAACGACATCCTCCTCTCCAGCGACAAGCTCCAGCTTCTCGTTGCCGGCTCTCCCGTCGCCGAGGCCTGGATCTACTACGACTACGGCACTTGGGACACCGGGATCAACGTCTCGTGCCCGGGCTCCGGGACGTTCGAGGCGGTGATCCGGTACGCGGTGCAGGGAAGTCCGCCGCCCCTCTCCGCGACCTCGGCGCCGCAGCTCCTCACCTCCAGCGAACCCTGCGGCACGCCGGATCGCGGCTCCTGCCCCGCTGGCGGTGACGGGCGCGCCGCCGGGACGGGCGTCGGACTGCCGATCAACGTTGGATCCGGAGATGTGTCGACGACGATCCCGCTCTTCACGGTCGAGCAGTCTCCCCTCTCCCTTCCCTTCACCCTCACCTACCACTCGAGCGCCCTCTCCTACACAGGCGTCACCGTCCCGGAGCCGCTCGGCAAGGGCTGGACGCACCCCTTCAACCAGATCCTGATACCGGTTCCGTCCACGAATCGTCTCTACCACTACACCGCGGATGGCCGGGAGCACGAGTACACCGCAGACGGGCCCGTTTGGACCGCCTCGCGACCAGCGGAGATTCGTGGCACGGTGACCGTGGACGCCGGGACGAGCGAGTACCGCCTCACGGATCTCGCCGGAAGCGTCACCGCCTTCGATCAGTCGACTGGCCGATGGAAATCGACCCGCGATCGCTGGGGGAACACGGTCTCCGGCACCTACTCGTCGGGAGCACTCACCTCGGTGGTGGACAGCGCCGGGCGGCAGGTCAATCTCGCCTATTCCTCCGGCCGCGTCCAGACGATCACCGTCCCCGATACGCCGTCGCGCGTCTGGTCCTTCTCCTACGGCGGCACTCCGTCCCTCCTCTACTCCGTCCGGGATCCGTTCCATCCCTCCGGGAATCCCTGGCGCTCTCTCGGCTACGACGGCGGAAACCTTCTTTCCGCGATCAGCGACGACGCGCCCAAGCTCCTCGAAGGGCACACGTACGACACCCAGGGACGGGGCGTGACGTCGTACTCGGAGGGCGGTCAGCGCAACTACGTCCTCGTGGAGTACGAGCAGCCCGGGCCCGGCCAGCGCCGTGTCACGCATCGAATCGACGCCATGACGTCGCAGGTCTCCGTCTTCTCGCTCGTCTACCAGGGCGGCCGATGGCTCCCGACCCGCATCGACGGCCCGTGCAGCAGCTGCGGCGGCGCCTCGGGAGACTCGCAGGTCTTCACCTACCTCGGCGACAACCATGTCGAGACGGTCACGGACGGCCGTGGCACGCGCACGCGCCTCGCCTACGACCCGAACGGGAATCTCACCTCGATGCTCGAGGCGGAGGGGACCAGCCTTGCCCGCACGACGACGTGGGCTTTCGCCGAGCCGACGTGGCCATCCTTCTGGACGTCGAAGACGGAGCCCTCGGTCGTTTCCGGGACCCGTTCGACGACGCGAGCGTGGAGCGCGGGAGAGACCGTCCTCACGGTAGCGGAGACGGGCTCCGTCCCCGGCTCAGGCACGGAGACTCACACGTCAACGCAGACCTTCGACGCGAAGCACCGCCTCCTCGCCGTGAACGGCCCCCGCCCCGGCAACATCGACATAACCGCCTACGCGTACTTTGCCGACACCCCAGGCTTGGCGAGCAGCGGCCGCCTCCAGGCCGTCACGGACCCGGTAGGCCTCGTGTCCACCTTCGGGAACTACGACTTCTATGGCACCGCCCGCACGACCACCGACCCGAACGGTGTCGTCACCGAGCTCGTTACCGACGCCCGGGGTCGGACGACGAGCAGGGCCGTGAAGCCGGTGGCGGGCGACCCGGAGCCCCCGGACTACGTCACGGGGTACGCCTTCGACACCCGGGACCGGCTCACCCGCATGACCCTCCCTCGCGGGAATTCGATCGCCTACGCCTACGAGGACGGCACGAACCGCCCCACCCAGACGACCCGGATCGACGCCGCAGGCCTCCAGCAGGAACGGCTCCTCGCGACCCTGAACGACATCGGAGGGAAGGCACGCGAGGAGGCGCAGCTCTGCAACGTCCCCGCGGTCGCCTGCGCGGCCTGGTCGACCCGTCGGAGCGACAAGTCCGTCTACGACGCGAAGAACCGCCTCTCGCAGACCCTCTTCCCCGTGCCGCTTCCTGCGGACTCCACGTCGATCGCCTATGCGTACGATGCCGGAGGGCTCCTCGCCTCGGTCAAGGACGAGAGGCATACCCACCCTAATACGTTCTACGGCTACGACGCGCTCGGCCGCCTCTCGACCGTGACACAGAAGATGCCGCTCGCCGGCAAGCCGGACGTCATCACGACCTATGGCTACGACATCCACGACAACCTGACGACCCTGACCGACCCGAACGGCAGCGTCACGACGTGGGTCTGGGACGACTTCCGGCGTCTGCGAAGCCAGACCTCTCCGGTGACCGGCTCGACGACCTATACGTACGACGAGGCCGGGAACGTCCTGACCTTGGCCGACGCGAACACCGCAGTCACGACGCGTACCCACGACGGCGCCGGCCGCCTCCTGACGGCCTCGTCCGTACGAACGGGTCGACCGACGGAGCTCGTCACGAATACCTACGACGACACGGTCGCGACCTACGGGAAGGGCAGGCTCAAGAGCGCCTCCGTTTCCGAGGGCGGGACGGCGACCTCCTCGACGACCTACACCTGGGATCGCCGGGGGCTCCCGCGGAGCGAGACCGAGACGATCCGCGGCACGGTCTTCACCATCTCCTTCGGGAACGACGCCAACGGCAACCGGACGCGCGTAACCTACCCCTCAGGACGGGTCGTGACATACACCTACGACTTCGCCGACCGGGCCGTTTCCGCCGTCTCGGGCGGGACGACGTATGTCTCGTCGGTCGCCTACGAGCCGTTCGGTCCGGAGAGGACCCTCGCATTCGGGAACGGCACGACACGGACGACCACGTGGAACGAACGCTACCAGCCGGCGACGCTCGCTCTCACCGGGGGCGCGGTGGGCTCGGCCGTCTCCTACACCTACGGCCTCGACCCGCTCGGCAACATCACGAGCCTGACCGACAATGGGAACGCCGCGTACAGCCGGACCTTTGCATACGACGACCTGAACCGCCTCACCACGGCCACCACGCCCGTCTCGGGGACTCCGCCGCTCTGGGGCACCGGGGCCTACACCTACGACCCCCTGGGCAGCAGGACCGCTCTCAGCTTCGGCACGCGCAGCGCCACCTACGCCTACGATGTCGTCTCGGGGAAGGCGACGTCGCGCCTGGCCTCGGTCACCGAAGGGGGAGGCGTCACGCCCGTGCTTCGGGACGCGGCCGGGAACGAGACGGCGTTCGGAGCCGGATCGTCCCTCTATTCCTCGCGCAACTCGCTCTCTGCCACGGGCCTGAGCACGTTCCGGTACGACGCCCGCGGAGTCCGCGTCGCCGAGGAGGTCTCCTCGGGGAGCGGTCTCTACACGATCGTCCCCTGCCGAGTCCTGGACACCCGCAACCCCGATGGACCGTGGGGCGGACCGCACGTTCCGGCGGGCGGCTCGCGGACCTTCACTTTCCAGGGTCAGTGCGGGATCGCCACTGGCGCGCGCGCCGTCGCTCTCAATGTCTCGGTCGCGAGCGCGACGACGGCCACGCCCGCACCACTTCACGAGTACGTCTGGCTCGGAGGGCGCCCGGTCGCGCAGGAGAAGGTCGGCGACGCCGCCGCCCTGCGCTACACGCTAACGGACCACCTCGGGACGCCGCTCCTCCAGACGAACTCGTCGGGCGCGATCGTCTGGCGCGTGGAGCACGAGCCGTTCGGGAACGTCTACGCCATCAGGGCCGGAACCGCGGCCGATCACCAGCCGCTGCGGTTCCCGGGACAGGAGGAACGGGCCTCGAGCCCGGGTCGCTTCTACAAAGTGTTCCGGTGGTACAGGCCCGATGCTGGCCAGTACACACAGCCGGATCCGATCGGGCTCCAGGGCGGGATCAACCTGTTTGGGTATGTCGGCGCGAATCCGATTCAGTATGCAGATCCTCGCGGGCTTCGGTGGCCGCGCTCGGCAGGCGAGTCCGGTGTGCCCGGGCGGGTGTGCGTCGACTGCAATTGCAGGCGCCCTCTTCAAGGGTTCCGGGTGTTGGAGGAGGACAGTCCGCATCTCATGTTCGGGATCGCATTCGCCGTTACGAACTGCGTTGATGCTGACGCCGTCTACACCGCTGCAGGAGTCACCAAGGTATCGGACTTCGGGACCTGCACCGTGAAGTGCGACAGCAATGGCGATTTCAGCCATGTCTCGTGCTCGGTGTTGCCATGGCCAAAGCGCTTCCCGTGTGGCTCGCCACTTCCTGAGGGCTGGCCCGCCAACGACTTCTGTTCTAGGTGAGGCACACCTTGCGACGGCCACTGGTAATACTGGTGATGGTTCTGATCGGCACCGTATGCTTGGGCTGGTTCACCTTCACGAGAGACAGAAGTATCTATGCGCCGGGATTCTCCGAGGAGCATTTCGCCCAAGTCTCTCCCGGAATGAAGACGGCGTCAGTGGTGACTCTCGTGGGGAAGCCATTGTCGGAGGATGACTCTGGCTCTCCGGAGATCTGGAGCTTCGGCGGGGAGGGAAAGAGGAAAGGGCTCCACGTGGAGTTCTCCGGAGGATCCTCGATCGCCTTTGACTCACGCGGAAACGTCACAGAGGTGAGGGGCGAGCTGGCGTCTAGGATCCGCAGCGGAATGAACCAAGCTGAAGTACTCCGAGTGGCGGGCCCCCCCACCGATCAGCGTCCCTCTTGGAGTCGGCGCTTCGACTACAGCAAGCCCTCTTCATCGGGCCGGTATCGAGCTCGCATCGTCCTCTTCAGCGAGAGCGGTGAAGTCATCCGCACCATCACGTATGACTCCTATGACTGACCGCTCGGGGGCCGGTCCCGAGTTTCCACTATGGCGATCGATCTCCGATCGCTCCGTAGAACACGAATCAAACCCGGAGGCCGCCGGGGGAAAGCCAGAAAGTGCGCCCCCGGCGGCTTCGTCGTGCGGGACGAGGAAGGTACGGACGCGAGCACGGCGCGCGCCGGGGGCCCCTCCTCGGACCTCCCGTCGTCACGCGCCGTGCAGCTCCCCGCGAGTCCAAAGCGGTTTGGGACCGCCCCGGCTGACATGAGGTGGTCCGCTTCGCTGCACGCAGGCCCCGCGTGCCCCGGGTCTCCTGCTTCAGTGACGTCTGATTTTCCCGCCCACCTCGACTGGTTCCACCGCTACCTCGGCGGCGCCCCCTCCCCGTACGACCCGAAGGCCCTCGTCGCGAACGACGTCTTCGGGAAGGAGAAGGAGGAGAAGAAGGAAGAGGCCGCGAAGAAGTAGGGCCGCCGCGTCAGGCCCGGCGGTTCGTCAGGAGCGTCGAGGCGAACGACCGGAAGAGCCGCGCCCCGTCGT
>CAZNSS010000202.1:0-6972 GCA_964575465.1 uncultured Holophagales bacterium
AGCGGTCGGCGCCACGGTCGGCCGGGGCACGATCGCGGCCGGGGCCGGAGTCGCCGGAACGACGGCGACGACCGTGGGGCTCGGCGTGGCCTCCGGAACGGGAGTGGACACGGCGACGGCGAGCGGCGGATTCGCCACGGAGCCCGGTGATGCCGCGAGCCTGGGCCGCGCGACCGCGACGGGCACCGGAGCCTCGTCCCTCTCCAGCCAGAGACCGACGAGGAGGTAGCCGAGACCGGCGAGTGCGGCGAGGCCCGCGACGATCCCGACGATGCGGACCGCGCGCGGCGTGCTCCCCTTCCCGTCGGGACGCGACCACCCACCGCGGGGGACCGTCAGGACCGTGTCCTCGTCGTCCTCGAACGGCGGCGGCACGGCCTCCGCACTCCCCGCCGGCCCGCCGCGGCCCTCTTCCGGCGGAAGCGCAAACGGGGCGGGAGGGCGGGCTGCCGGGAAGACGGCGTTGAGGTCCATCGCCTCGGCTTCCCGCGAGAGGCGGCTGAGCGTCTCGTCGCCGGGCCCCCCGTCCGCCCCTGCCTGCGCCCGGAGATCCATGATCGGGGCGGTCTCGGGGAGGGGCGGGACGAGCGCGTCCTCCGCGGGGAGCGCGAACGGCACCGGCGCCGCGTCCGGGAAGGCCAACGGCGACGCCTCCTCCGGGATCGGCAGCACGACCGTCGGCTCAGGGATCCCGGGGACCACCCCGGCGGCGTACCCGGGCTCCTCCGCGGGAAGCGCCGGAACGGTGGCGTGCGGCTCCGTGAACGGCTCGCGCACGTCGGGTCCCCAGCGCAGGTCCATCGCGCCGGTCGTCTCGCTGAACGGGTCGTCGCCCGCGGGTCCTTCGGGCCGGGCAACGGCTTCCGGCGCCGCATCGAAGATCGGCATCGGCTCGACGGCGGTCGGCGCCTCGAAGAAGGGTACCGGCTCGACGACGGTCGCCGCCTCGACGACGGGGACCGCCTCGTCGACGGGCGCGGGCTCCCAGACAGGCTCGCGCACCGGGACCGGGGGCGGCGCGGGCGGCGGAGAAAACGGGATCCCGGGCCGCCCGCCGGTGGCACGAAGGAACGCCCGATGGACGAGGTCTTCGAGCGGCACGCTCGCGCCACCGGCGTCCCGGATCCGCTTCAGCTCCTCGGCGCACACCTCCCGCGCCGCGCGGAACGCGACGTCGGGCTCGATCGGCGCACGTGCCGTCAGCTCCTTCAGGACCTCGGAGACCGACGGGAGCATGCGCTTCACGCGCGAGGAGGCGACGTCTTCCCCGCTCATCCGGCGAGGCGCTCCCAGTCCCCTTCGGGCGCGTCGGCCGCGATCGCGAGGGAGCCGTTGGCGCCGGCGAAGACCGGGTCCTCCACGGACCTCACCTTCCCGCCGCCGACGTCCTCGAGCGCGCGCTCGAGCGCCGCGGCCAGGCCGGGGATCTGCGATCCGCCTCCCGCGAGGACGACGTTGTTCCGGACACGCTGCTGGTATTCCGGGTCGACCCGCGAGAGGAGGTCGAGCATCGTCTCCGACAGCGGCCCCACGAGGCTCTCGCACGCCTTCCGCATCTCGGCCGTCACCTCGAGGCTCGTCGGCTTTCCCCGGACCGGGGCCTCCACGACGACGGGGCCCTTCGGCTCGCCGACGAAGCTGTGCTTCTCCTTCCAGTCGCGCACCATGTGGATCGAGAAGTTCGCCTCGGGGTGGCGCGCGCGGATCTGCAGGACGAGCTGCTCGTCGACCGAGTCGCCGGCGTGCGTGAGCGTCCTCTGGTCGTCGTCGGTCGGGTAGCGCCCGTTCATCACGCAGAAGTCGCTCGTCCCGGCGCCGATGTCGATGATCATCGTGTGGAGGAGCGCGTCCATGCCGTACGCGACGGCGAACGGCTCGGAGACGAGCAGGAGGCTGTCGGCGACCCCCTTCACCGCGTTCCGGAGGTGCTGCCGGGAGACGCGCATCGCCTCGGCCGGAACGCCGACGACGGCCTGGACCGTCTTGCCGGACCCGCCCGCCTTCTCGATGAGGTGCCCGAGGAGCTCGCGGACGGCCGCCTCGGCCTTCGGCGAGCCCTCCTTGATGAGGCCCCTCTCGAGCGGCCGGTGGAGGTCGAGCATCGGGCGGTTCTCGAGCGCCTCGTGCCCGAAGAGGACCGGCTTCTTCACGACCTTGCGCGCGACCATGTCGACGGGCCAGCCGACGTAGCTCTCCACGACGTGCCGCTCGCCGTTCGAGGCCGCGATCGCGCTGCGCGACGTGCCGAGGTCGATCCCGACGTGGAGGACGTCCTTCTTCCCGCTCATCCGCTCCCGCTCCTTCCCGCTCCAACGAGGTTCCTTGCGTCCGCGTAGGCCCGCACGCCCCGCGCGAGGGCATCGGCGATGGCTTCCCGGAAGTCTCCGTCCCGGAGGCGTCGCGCCTCCTCCGGGTTCGAGACGCAGGAGACCTCGGCGAGGATCCCCGGCATCTCCGACGCGATGAGGACGACGAACGGGGCGCTCTTGACGCCCCGGTCCCCGACAGAGGGCGAGACCCTGCGGAGGGAGGAGACGAGCTCGCCCTGGACCGACTCCGCGAGCCTTCTCGACTCCGCCTGGCGCACACCCACGTAGACCCCCTCCAGCAGCCCCCTGAAATCCGAAAGAGAATAGCCCGAGGACCCGTTCTCGGCGCTCGCGAGCTGGCGGATGGCGGGGTCGTCGGTCGGACCGAGGTAGTACGTCTCGATGCCGCCCCAGCCGGGCCGCGGGATCGAGTTCAGGTGGATCGAGACGAGGACGTCTCCCCCGGCCTCGCGCGCGCGCCGGGCCCGTTCCCGGAGGGTGAGCGTCTCGTCGCCGTGCCGCGTCATCACGACCCGGAAGAGGCCACCGCGGAGCTTCGCGGCGAGGCGCTCGGCGACGTCGAGGGCGATCTCCTTCTCGCGCAGCCCGTCGGCGGTGAGCGCTCCCGGGTCCGCCCCGCCGTGCCCCGCGTCGACGACGACGGTCTTCACGTCGAGGTGGAAGAGGGTCGGGTCGATCGACCTCGGCGCGGGCCAGGCGACGTTCTCGATGGCGGTCTCGTTCGCGGGTGGCGCGACGGTTCGCTGGGGGACGACGACGACCTCCGGCGAGGGGCCGCCGCCACCCGAGAAGGCGTTGATCGACGCGAAAAGGGCGAGCGGCAGGCCGACGAGGGCGATTCCGCGGACGACGCGGCGCGCCCACAGCCCCCCCCGGCGGAGCGCAGCCGGAGGCAGGCCCTCGATCACCTCGAGGTTCTCCCGGACGGCATCCCGCAACATCTGCCTCTTCAGGCGATCGACCTTCCGCATGTCCAACTTCTTATTCTCGCAGCTTTTACGCCGGCCGGCAGGCTCCCCGGGGACCGGTCACGGGGCGACGAGGACGGCCCGCACCGGCGATCCGTCGCCCCCCTCGATCCGGAGCGGCAGCGCGACCAGGTCGTAACGCCCCGCCGGGACGTGCGCGAGGACGAGGCCCTCGAGCCAGAAGACGCCAGCGCGGACGAGCGCCCGGTGCGCCTCGAACGCCTCGTCCTCGTACGGGTCGACCGAAGGCGTGTCGATCCCGACGAGGACGACGCCGCGGGCGGCGAGCTCCGGGGCGAGCGACGGGTCGAGGCCGGCGAAGTCGCCCGTGAAGCGCTCGCGGTCGAGGGACGTCCCCGTCTTCACGAGGAGGCGCGGTGCCTCGGGAGGCTCGGCGAGGTCCACGAGGCGGACCCGCCCCCGCGGCGGGACGCGCGCCTCGACGACCTGGCACGGCCCGATCCACGTCTCGAGAGGGATCGCGTCGATCGCGGCGGCGCCCGGGACCATGTGGAGCGGCGCGTCCGCGTGGGAGCCGAGGTGGAGCGTCGTTCCGACCGACGAGAACGTCGTCCCGTCCGCGTGGGACGTCACGTCGCGCGAGAACGGCACGTCGCCCGGCCATACGGCGAGGCGCGGCGAGAGGGGCGGGGAGAGATCGAAGAGGCGCGTCATCGCCCGGGTGTCACTGCCGGTCGAGCCAGGTGCAGACGTCCTCGACCATTCTCTCGAACGAGGACGAGACGTAGAGCAGCTTCTGGTACTGCGTCGGGTCGTAGGGGATCGAGGCCGCTTCCTCGCAGTCGAGGGGCCGGATCTCGGCGTTCGCCTCGAACGTCCCGAGCTCGCCGAAAGAGGAGAGGAGCCCGGCGCCCACCGCCTTTCGCTCGCCCCCCTCCTCCACGAGGCCGAACTCGAGCGTGTACCAGTAGACGAGCTCGAGCCTCTTCAGCGCCGCGTCGTCGACGCGCCAGGCCGCCTCGCCGAAGCGGCGGGAGAGCTTCACGATACCGGGATGGAAGAGGCTCGCGGCGTGGCCCACGAGCTCGTGCACGACGTCGGGCTCGGGCGTGTAGAGAGGCACCGAGTGGTGGCGCATGTACTGCGTCGAGAGGAAGACCCCCTTGCCCATCATCCCGAGGAACATCCGGCCCGAGACGAGGCCGGCCACGGGGAGCATCCGGAAGCCCGCGCCCCTCCGGAGCGCCTCGTTCACCTCGGCGAGCTGAGGTACCCGCTCCCGGTCGAGCGCGAGGGCCGCCGAGCTCTCCTTCCACTCGCGGCAGGCGGCGCGCCCGTGGAGGGGCGCGAGGTGCTCCCAGACCGTACGCCAGACGGCGTGCTCCTCCGCGGTGTACTTCGCGTGGGGAAGCGGGTCCCCGTCGCGATACTCGAGCGCGAGCCGCGCGATCGCGTTCCGGCGGGCGCGGTAGACCGGGTCCTTGAAGCCCGGGTGGTCCGGGTCGAGGGGGACGAGCTCCTCGGCGCCCCCGGCATGGGGGGATCCTTCCCCGGGCACGGAGGCTTCGATCTTGTCCGTGGCGGCGTTCCGGGCGGCTGTCACGATCGTCCCCTGAGGACCACGGATGCTACTCCCCGCTCCCCGTCCCGTCTCGACGGACGCCGGGTGTGTCGAGCTGCCGGAGGAGGTCCGCGGCCGGGCGGTGGCCGGGGTCGATCCGGAGGGCCTCCGCGGCGTAGAGCGGGGCCAGGACCGGGAATCCCCGGCGCAGCGCGGCGACGGCCGTCCTGTAGAGGATGTTCGGGACGATCGGCCGGACGCGGGGGAGTCCGAGAACGGCCCGCAGGGCCCTGGGGGAGAGGTACTGCGCGGCCGTCGGAGGGGCCATCCCCTCGCGGGCCCCGGCGGTGAGCCAGAGGGCCGGCAGGTCGAGTCCCACCGACCGTGCCAGGAGCCACGGGTGGCCGTAGAGAGGGGAGAGGAGGGCGTTCTCCGAGATCCTCTCGCCGCCCCGCTCGGGCCAAGCCGCCCCGTGGGGCGGCGTGAGCCGCTCCACGTACGACAGCCACGCGCCCGGCGACACGAGGACTCCCGGCAGGTTGAGGACCGCTCCCAGGGCGACGGCCGCGAGAGCCGCGCGGCGGCCCGCGAGGACGGCCGGGGCGACGGCGATCGCGAGCACCGGGACGAGATAGCGCGGGCCCCAGGCCGACCCGCCGTGCCAGCCGTACCAGCGGCCCGAGACCAGGGCGAGGACGAGCGGAGCCCCGAGGCAGAGGACCCTCGTCGCCATCGGTGCCCTCCGCAGACCGGGGAGCGCCGCGAGGACGACGAGCGGGGCGTAGAAGAGGAGGCCGCGGCACGGAAGGAGGAGGAGCCCGAGCGGGCCCGTCCCGAAGGAGGTGACGAACGGGAAGCTCGTGTAGCCGTAGCCGAAGTCGCCGAGCCGGCCGTTCCGGACGAGGTTCACCGCCAGCGCCACGGCGAGGGCTGCCGCCAGCCCGCCGAGGAGGGCGGCGAGGAAACGGCTCGCGCCCTCCCTCTCCCGCCGCGCGAGCGCGGCCGCCAGGACGAGGACCGGGGCGGTCACCCAGAGCACCGGCTTCAACCAGCAGCCGGCGCCGAAGAGGAGGGCGGCGGCCAGGGCGCGCCCGGTCGACTCGTCCTCCCGCGGGGCGAGCGCGATCACCGCCGCCGACGTCAGTCCCGCTGCCGACCAGGGCTCGAAGAACGAGTCCGCCGCGTAGGGCCAGATCGGCGTCCCTGCGAGGAACGCCGCCGCCCAGAGCGGCGACGCCCCGGGCCTCAGGGCGCGTGCGAGGCGCAGGAACGCCAAGCACGCGAGAGCGGTCCCGACCGGCCAGGCGAGCGCGATCCCCGCGTCGACCGCGGCGGCTCCGACGACGCCCCGGAGCGGCCACACGTTCGCGACGAACGGAACCATGAGGAGCGACGGGAAGAACCCGTAGCGCGAGCGGAGCGGCGGGGCCGGCGGGAAGTTCGGGTCGATGTACTCCGGTGGCGTGGTCGGAGCCTCGAGCCTCCCGGTCACGAAGAGGCCGAGAGTCTCCGCGAGGACCTCCCCCCCGTCGGAGGAGAGGACGGCCCGCCCGACGAAGGGGAAGGCGAGGAGGGCGACGAAGAGCGCCGCGGCGACGGCGTTCCGCCGCCGGGCGAGCCTCACTTCACCCGCTTCCGGCGCGGGAGCATGTCGTTCAGCTCGCGCAGCGCCATGTCGAGCCCCTTCTCGACGCCGGGGTCCGTCTCCCCGCGGAGCGCCTGCATCGCCGCCTCGTCGCGGAGACGCTGGAGACGGTGCGCGAGCGCCCGGAGGATCGTCTCGACCGCCTTCTGCTCCCCTTCGGTCCTGTCTTTTGCCATGAAGGCATTCTGGACGAGACGGCCTCGGCTTTGGAAGATGCGCGGGTGAGCGTCGACGTCCTCCTCCTCCGCACCCACAGCCCGGGGAACCTCGGCTCCGCGGCCCGCGCGTGCAAGGCGTTCGGAGCGGGGCTGCTCCTCGTCGACCCCCGGGCCGACGCCTCCCACGAGGACGCGCGGGCCTTCGCCTCGGGGGCCGAGGATCTCCTCGACGCCGCGCCGCGCCTCCCGTCGTGGGACGAGGCGGAAGGGGGCGCCTCGGCCCTCCTCGCCCTCACGTCGCTCCGTGGGCGAAGCGCCCGCGGCCTCCCGCCGGCCTGGAGCTGGGCCG
>CAZNSS010000203.1:0-1151 GCA_964575465.1 uncultured Holophagales bacterium
GGGGCGGAGGCGCGCACGCGCGGGGCGAGCACGTGGAGCTGGACGACCTGCCGCGCCGCGCGGCGCTCCTCGCGACGCTCCTCGAGGAGACCGGGGCGTGAGGGCGGGCCGCTTCCGGGTCCGCGAGCTCCGCGACCCCTCCGAGTTCGCCGCGGCCTCGCAGGTGGCCAAGGCGGCCTGGGGCTTCCCCGACCTGATGGTGCCGCCGCCTCCCGACATGATCACCGCGACGCACTCGGGTGGGATGACGGCCGGCGCGTTCGAGGGAAGGCGGCTGCTGGGCTTCGTCCACGCCGTCCCGCGCTCGAACCTCGGCCAGCCGGCCATCCACTCGCACCTCCTCGCCGTGCACCCCGAGGCCCACCGGCGCGGCCTGTCGGTCCTCCTGAAGCTCTTCCAGCGCGAATGGTGCCTCGCCCGCGGGATCGGTCTCGTCACCTGGACGTACGACCCGTTCATGCTCCGCAACGCGCGCCTGAACCTCGTGAAGCTCGGCGCCGCCGTCCCCGTCTACCTCCCGAACTTCTACGGGGAGGTGGGCGGGATCTACGGCGAGCTCCCGAGCGACCGGTTCGAGGCCCACTGGAGGCTCGAGAGTCCCGCCGTCGTGCGGGCCGCGCGGGGAGAGACGAGCGAGCTTACGCCCGCCGAGGCGGCGCTCCTCCCGGTCGTCCGACCGGGACGCCTGCCTGTGGAAGCCCGAGGGAAGAACGGCAGTGTCCTGCTGCCGTTCCCGGCGGGCTTTCCGGAGGTCTTCCGCGACGACCTCGCCGCCGGAGTCGCCGCACGCCGCCGCTTCGGGCGGACGGCCGCGGCTCTCTTCGCGGACGGCTGGGAGGCGGTCTCGGTCACGGAACGGGACCGCGCGCCGGCCTACGTCCTCGGGCGGCGGCAGGCGTAGCATCGCGGCAAATCCACCAACCGAAGGAGACGCCGTGAAGAAGCTGTCCGTCGCCCTCGCCGTTCTCGCCCTCGCCGCCGCACCCGCCTTCGCCGCCGACAAGACCTACCAGGTGACCGGGCCGGTCGTCTCGGTGACCGACACCGTCATCGTCGTCGACAAGGCCGGCGAGAAATTCGAGATCGCCCGCACGAAGGACACGAAGGTCACGGGCGAGCTGAAGGTCGGGACGAAGGTCACCGTCAAGTAC
>CAZNSS010000203.1:1251-6969 GCA_964575465.1 uncultured Holophagales bacterium
CGGTTCCGCCAGTCCTCGTCGGTGATCTTGTGCTTCTTCCACTCCACCTGCTCCCGCTCGCGGAAGCGGCGGAGCTGCTCCTCGGGCGAGATGTGGAGCCAGAGCTTGGAGAGCGCGATCCCCGACTCGACGAGCTGCGCCTCGAAGTCGTTGATCTCGAGGTAGGCCCGCTTCCACTCCTCTTCCTTCGCGAACCCCTCGACGCGCTCGACGAGGACGCGGCCGTACCAGGAGCGGTCGTAGATCGTGAAGCTCCCGCCCGGCGGGACGTGGCGCCAGAAGCGCCAGAGGTAATGGTGCGCGCGCTCCTCGTCGGTCGGCGCGGCGATCGGGATGACGCGGTAGAGGCGCGCGTCGAGCGCCCAGGTGACGCGGCGGATCGCGCCCCCCTTGCCGGCCGCGTCCGACCCCTCGAAGACGGCGACGCTCGAGACGCCCTTCCGCTGGCCCTCCCAGGCGAGCTTCGCGAGCCGCTCCTGCAGGCGAGGGAGCTCCTTCTTGTACTCGTCCTCGGAGACCGTCCGCCCGAGGTCGATCGTGGAGAGGATGCCCGCGCCGGCCGCCTTCGGCGAGGCGGCCTTCGTCGCGCCCTTCTTCGGCGCCGCCGCCTTCTCCGCGGCCGCCTTCTTCAGCACGGCCTTCTTCTCCTCGGCCTCCTTCACGGCCGCGAGACGCTCCTCGAGCGCCTCGACGAGCGCGCGCCCGACGGCGAGGTCGCGCCAGCGGTCGTCGGCGGCCTCGACGATCGTCCAGGGCGTGTCGGCCGCGTCGGTGGTCCGGATCGCACGCTCGGCGACGTGCACGAAGGTGTCGTAGTGGCCGAAGTGCTTCCAGTCGAGGCGCGAGACCTTGAAGCGGGTCTCGGGGTCCTTCTCGAACTTCTTCAGCCGCTTCTTCTGCGCGTCCTTCGAGAGGTGGAACCAGCACTTGACGAAGAGGGCGCCGTCCCTGGCGAGCTCCTTCTCGAAGAAGGCGACGCGTGCCAGGTCGGCCTCGAACCGCGCGTTGCCGATCTTCCCGGTCGTCCGCTTCAGGATCGGCTCGGTGTACCAGGAGCCGAAGAAGATCCCGATCCGGCCGCGGGCGGGAAGGGTGCGCCAGAAGCGCCACGCCGCGGGGCGGTCGCGCTCCTCGTCGGTCCGCGGGCCGAAGACGTTCGTCTCGACGCCGCGCGGGTCGAGCCACTCGAGGAGGCGGTTGACCGTGTCTCCCTTGCCGGAGCCGTCCGCGCCGGCGATGACGACGATCACGGGGACCTTCGTCGACCGGAGAGCGAACTGCGCCGCCAGGAGGCGCGCGCGGATCACGGGAAGCTCCGCCGCGTACTCTTCCTTCGAGAGCTTCTTCCCGAGCTCGGCCGTCTCGAACACGAAGTCCTCCCGGCCGTCCGTCCCGCGGGAGAGATCGAGAGAGGAAGAGAAGAGGCGCGGCGCCGCTGAAGAAATGGCGTCGCGTTGGGGAGTCCCGGGGGCGTCAGGCCTTTGCAAGCTCCATTTTGAGCTTTTCGGCCTGGAAATGGGCGACGAGGGGTTCGATCAGTTCGTCGAGCCTCCCGTCGAGCACCTCTGCGAGGCGGTGGGAGGTGAAGCCGATCCGGTGGTCCGTGACCCGCGACTGGGGGAAGTTGTAGGTCCGGATCTTCTCGGAACGGTCCCCCGAGCCGACCATCTTCTTCCGGTCGGCCGCGTAGGCCGCCTCCTGGCGCTCCCGCTCCACCTCGAAGAGGCGGGCGCGCAGGACTCTCATCGCTTTCGCCTTGTTCTTGATCTGGGAGCGTTCGTCCTGGCACTGGACGACGGTGTTCGTCGGGAGGTGGGTGATCCGGACGGCGGAGTAGGTCGTGTTGACACCCTGCCCGCCCGGTCCCGAAGCGCAGAAGAGGTCGAGCCGCAGGTCCTTCTCGGCGATCTCGAGCTCGACCTCCTCGGCCTCGGGGAGGATCGCGACCGTCGCGGCCGAGGTGTGGATACGGCCCTGTGACTCCGTCTCGGGAACCCGCTGGACGCGGTGGACGCCCCCCTCGTACTTGAGGCGGGAGAAGGCGCCCTCGCCCTCGACGATCGCCTGGACTTCCTTGATGCCGCCGCGGCCGCCCGATTCCGAGCGGTCGATGACCTCGACGCGCCAGCCGCGTCCCTCGGCGTACCGGACGTACATCCGGAAGAGCTCCTCGGCGAAGAGGGCCGCCTCGTCGCCGCCGGTCCCGGCGCGGATCTCGAGGACGACGTTCTTGCCGTCGTTCGGGTCCTTCGGGAGGAGGAGGATGCGGATCTCCTCCTGGAGCGCCTCGGCGCGCGCCTTCAGGCCGTCGGCCTCGGCCTGGGCCATGTCGCGGAGCTCGTCCCCCGCCGGGAGCGTGTCGAGCATCTCGCGGGCGCCGGCGAGCTCGTCCTGCGCCTTGCGCAGCTCGCGGACTTTCTCCACGACCGGGGCGATCTCCCGCATCGCGCGGTGGATCTTCGTCGACTCCTGGTGGTCGGAGACGACGTCGGGGCTGCCCAGGCGCTCCTCGAGCGACGCGTAGCGCCTCTCGATTTCGGCGAGCTTCTCGAGCATCCGACGGTTCCCGGGTCAGTCGAGGAAGGGGAGGACCGGCCTCCTCAGGTGTTGGAGGCGGCGGCAGCCGCGGCGATCGCGGTCGTCGACTTCGCGTACCGCTTCTGGAAGCGTTCCACGCGGCCGGCCGTGTCGATCAGCTTGGCCTTGCCCGTGAAGAAGGGGTGGCAGCTCGAGCAGATCTCGAGACGCAGCTCCTTCATCGTGCTCCGGGTCTTCCAGGTCGCTCCACAGGAGCAGTGGACGCTGACCTCCTGGTACTGGGGGTGGATCTTCTCCTTCACGGGTCGACTCCTTCTTCGGCCAGCCGCATGTGAGCCGGGCCGGAACCGGGGAAGATACCACAACCCCCGGAAGGCCTCCGGAAGGCGGGGGCTAAACTTCCCGGCCGTGCTCGTCCTCATCATCCACACCCCCGGCGAGCCCGTCGCTCGCTTCCGCGTGGATCGGCCCTCCCTGACCCTCGGACGCTCGTCCACGAACGACGTCTTCCTCGCCGACCGGACCCTCTCCCGGGTCCACGCCCGCCTCGACCGGAAGCCCGAGGGGCTCGTCGTGACGGACCTCGGCTCGAGGAACGGCACGCAGCTGAACGGCTCGCGGATCGTCGACCCGGTCGTCGTCCGGGCGGGAGACCGCATCGTCCTCGGGGAGACCTCGATCGAAGTCTCCGAGGAGGCCCTTTCGGGGACGCGGGTCGTCATCGACGCGCCGGAGGATCGCCTCGACCGGACGATGATCTCGACGGCGGACGTCCTCGCGACGTTCCGGCGGCCCGCGGCGCGCGACGTGACCGACGCCGCGGAGCTGAAGAGGCTCGCGACGTCGCTCCAGATCCTGAACGACGTCTCGCTCGCCCTCCTCACGGACATTCCCGTCTCGGAACTCTCGAGCCTGATCCTCGAGAAGCTCTTCACCTACCTCGAGCCCGACCGGGGCCTCCTCATGCTGCGCGACGGCCAGGGCGAGCTGCGCCCCGAGGCGTTCCGGTTCGCCGAGGGGATCGACCCGGCCGACATCCGCCTCTCGAAGACGCTCGTCGAGGCGGTCACCGAGCAGAAGCACGGCGTCCTGATGATCGACACGGCGACCGACGCGAAGATCGGCACGGCCGACTCGATCCGCCTCCAGGGGATCACGTCCTGCCTCGCCGCCCCGCTCTTCGTAGACGAAAAGGTCATCGGCCTCGTCTACCTCGAGGCGCGGCTCGGCCGGAAGAGCTTCACGGAGGAGGACCTCAGGCTCCTGACGTCGCTCGCGAACACCGCGGCGATCAAGATCCAGAACACGAGGCTCCAGGAGACCGCGGCCGCCAAGCAGCGGATCGAGCGCGAGATGGCGCTCGCCTGGGACGTCCAGCGGCGCCTCTTCCCCGAGCAGGCGCCGGACCTCCCGCACTCGGAGCTCTTCGGCCGGACGCTGCCGGCGAAGACCGTCTCGGGCGACTACTACGACTTCTTCGTGCGGAACGACGGGACGGTCGACATCGTCGTCGCCGACGTCTGCGGGAAGGGGATGGCGGCGTCGATCCTCGCCGCGTCGGTCCAGTCGGCCTTCCAGGCGTGGGCGGCCGAGAACTTCCCGCCCGACCGGGTCTGCGCACGCCTGAACGACCTCGTCCACCGCCGGACCAGCCCCGAGAAGTTCGTCACGTTCATCGCCGTCCTCTACGACCCGGAGACGGGCGCCATCGTCTACTCGAACGCGGGCCACAACCCCGGCATCGTTCTCCGGGCCGCCGGCGGGCACGAGCTCCTCCCGGCGCAGGGGACCCCGCTCGGCCTCTTCCCGGGCCGCAGCTACGGCTCGGCGGCGCTGACGCTCGCACCCGGCGACCTCCTCGTCCTCTACACGGACGGCGTGACGGAGGCCGCGAACCCCGACGACGACGAGTTCGGCCTCGACCGGCTCGTCGCCCTGGTCCGTGGCGTCGCGTCGCGCCCGCTCGACGAGGCCGAGACGGCGGTCGGAGAAGGCCTCGCGGCCTTCGCGGCCGGCGTCCCGTTCCACGACGACCGGACGATCGTCCTTCTCCGCCGCACATAGCAGGACGACGGCGGCGCGGGGCGCGCCAATCCGGTCGCCGGTTTCCGGAGCCGGCGTGCTCAGTTCGAGGCGAGGGAGGGGCCGAGGAGGACCGCGTTCAGGAAGACGGCCTCCGAGCCGCGCCAGACGCCGCGGAAGACCGGGTCTGCGGCGAAGCTGACGACGCGTCCCCGACCCGACGGCTCCAGCTGGACGACCGCGGCCCCCTTCCACCGCTCGAGGGCCTCCTTCCAGCCGAAGCCGGAGAGGAGCGGCTGGTCGGGCGCCACGGTCACGACGTTCGCCTTCGCCTGCGGGAGGCGCAGCGGAGGCTCGCCGTCGAGGATCAGGAAGGCGGGCGACCCGGCGACTCCGAACAGGAGCGGGTGGTCCGGCATCCCCTGGGTCCTGAGGGCCGCGCCGGGGATCGGAAGGGGCCGGCGCTCGAGGTCGCTCTCGAGGGCGGCTTCGGGGCTGGCGGGCGGAGGCACGGGCGGCGCTTTCGGCACGGGCGGCGTGCCTTCCTGGATACCGGCGCCGGGGCTCTCTCCCGGGGCGGGCGGGGGTTCCCAGGCCGTCACCTTCGAGAGGGCGAGGGGCTTTTCCCGGAGCGCGGCCGCTCCTCCCCTCACGGCCACGAGGACCCCGCCCCCGTCGACGAACCGGCGGATCGCCTCGGCCGTCCCCTCGGAGAGAAGAGCCCGCTGGAACCTGTCGTTCCCGTGCGGCACGACGAGGGCCGTGACGCCGTCGAAACCGTTCGACGGGAGCGAGCCGACGCGCCGGATGGTGGGTCTCACGCCGAGGCCCGATACGAGGGCCCGCTGGAGGAACGCGATGCCCGAGGGGTCTGTGCCGTCGCCGGCGAGAAGGACGACGCGGGGCGCCTTCAGAGGGAGGAGGGACGACGAGCCGAGGGAAGGGCCGTCCTCGGTGGCGGCGCTCGCCGCGGGGCGCGGCCGGGCCCCCGCCTCGGCGACGGCCCTCGAGACCAGGCCGGGGAGGTCGGGGACGTCGGCGTTCCCGTCCCGCCGGACGACGTAGGAGCCCGGGGGGACGGCGCCAGTCGCGTTCCGGGCGGCCCTCGTCGTCACGGTGACCGGCACGCCGGCCAGGGCGAGGGTGGCGGCGACGTGT
>CAZNSS010000204.1:0-6964 GCA_964575465.1 uncultured Holophagales bacterium
CGGTTCTGCCGCTCGCCGTCACGGGCCTCGCCCTCGTCGCGACCGTGGACGGCCTTCGCCGCGGGGGCGCCGCCCTCCTGCTCGCCGCGGCTGCCGCCCTCTTCCTCGCCGCGAGCGTCCTCGCGGTGGAGGAGTCGGCGAACGCCTACCGCGCCGTGCACGCCGCCCCGTTCCTCGTCGTCCTCGCGGCGCTCGGCGCCGCGAGGCTCGTCGAGCTCGCAGGGGAGGCACGCCGTTCCTTCGCGACGGTCGTCCTCGCTCTCGTCCTCGTCGCCGTCTCGCTCCAGGACGTCACCGCGTTCCTCCGGTGGCTCTCCTCGCCACGCCTCTACGGCGCCTTCGGCGGCCCCGAGCGGGACCTCGCCGACGCCATCTCGACGGAGCTCGCCGCTCGCGGTCCGGCTGACGTCGTCCTCGCGCCGGGCGCGGCGCGGAACTCGTTCGTCGTCGACGCGCTCCTCCAGGCTCCGCGGAGCACGGCGCCGGCGATCCGCCAGACGACCGGCCCCGTCGAGCTCCGGTACGTCCCCGCGAGGGACGTCCTCCTCGCCGACGCGGCGACGCAGGAGAGCTCCGGAGCGCTCCGGGCGCTCGGGGCTTCCCCGGTTTCCTCGGGCGGTGCCCTTCCGGGCCGCCCGGGCTGGGCGCTCTGGAGGGTCCCGGCCGCGCGGGCGAGAGAGGCGGCGCGGGCTTTCGTCGAGACGTACCCGAGAGTTCCCTCGCCCGGGGTGGGGAGCTTCGCGGCGGCCGAGGAGGGGCTCTACACGTTCACGAGCCGCGGCGGCCTCGAGGCGCGGCTCGACGGAGAAGTCCTCTTTGGCGCTTCCCGCCCGGCGGGTTCCGTCACGGCGCTCCTCGCGGCGGGGTGCCACGAGCTCTCCGTCCGCGCGCTCGCCCCGGGCGCGGCCCTCCGCGTCACCGCCCCGGACGGATTCGTCCTGCCGCCCTCCTGAGCCTGCGGCTCGCCGAAGAGCGCGAACGCCAGGGGGTGCGCCGCCGAGCGCCGGCGGCGTGCTACGGCGCCAGCGCGCGCCGGAGCGTCTCGCGGAAGAGGCGGGGCGCCTCGAGCGGCACGTCGTGCCCTGCACCGCGGAAGACGAAGAGGCGACCGCCGGGCACTCGGGCGAAGGCCTGCTGGGCGTCGGCGAGGAGGCAGACCTCGTCCGCGGCGCCGTGGATGAAGACCGTCCCCGCGGGAAGCCCGGTCTCCCGGCCGCGGAGGCCGTCCCTTTCCGCCAGGGCCGCGACCGTCGCGACGACGTTCTCGCGGCGGTAGTTGCGCCCGAGGGCGTCGACGAAGAAGCCTGCGGCCGGGATCGGCTTTCGGAAGAAGAGGAGGTCGTAGAGGCGGCGCGAACCCTCACGGTCGCCCGGGGAGAGGCTCCGGCGGAGCGTCGCCTCGGCCGCCGGGTCGGGTTTCGTGAACCCGGCCGCGTCGACGAGGACGAGGCGGCGGACGCGGTGCGGCTCGGCGAGGGCGAAGGCGCCGGCCGTCCAGCCCCCGAGCGAGTGGCCGACGAGGTCGACCTTGCCGAGGCGGAGCGCGTCGAGGAGCGCCGAGACCGCAGCGACACGCCCGGGGATCCCCCAGCCGACGGCGGGAGGGGGCGGCTCGCTCGCCCCCGATCCGGAGGCGTCGGGGACGATGACGGTCCGTCCCGCGCGGGCGAGGTCGACGGCGGTCTCCGTCCAGTAGTGCGAGGCGGCGCCGAGGCCGTGGAGGAGGACGACCGGGACCTCGGCCGACCTGGGGCCGAGCTCGACGACGTGGAGGCGCGCGCCTCCGGGGCCGGGGACGAAGGACGAGAGGGCGCCGGCCGTGCGGTAGCGCAGCGAGGCCGCCCCGGCGACGAGGCCGATCGGGTCGGCGAAGAAGGAGCCGGCGACGAACGCGGCGAGGAAGAGCGCTGCGAGGAGGGCCGAACGCCTCACGTCAGTACGCGAGGAGGTCGCGCAGCGCCTGCTCGATGTCCGAGCCCTGCGGGAGCGTCGCGTCCTCCAGCTGCGGCGCGTAGCCGCAGAAGACGTCCTTCGCGCCGACGCGCCGGACCGGCGCGTCGAGCCGCTCGAAGAGCTCGTCCGCCGCCCGCGCGGCGACCTCCGCCCCGAAGCCGTGCGTCTGCCAGTCCTCGTGGACGACGAGGAGCCGGCTCGTCCGCTTCACGCTCTCGGCGATCGCGCCGAAGTCGTACGGGGCGAGCGTCCGGAGGTCGATGACCTCGACCTCCTTGCCCGAGTCCTCGGCGATCTTCCGGGCCGCGACGAGGCTCCGGAAGACGGTGGCGCCGTACGTGACGAGCGTCGCGTCGCGCCCGGGCCGCACCGTCTTCGCCTTCCCGAACGGGACCATGTAGTCGGGGCCGGGGTTCGCCCCCTTGTTGTGCGTCTGGCGGTAGAGGTGCTTGTGCTCGAGGAAGAGGACCGGGTCGTCGCAGCGGATCGCGGTGCGCAGGAGGCCGTTCGCGTCGAGGGCGTTCGAAGGGTAGACGACGCGCAGGCCGGGAATGTGGGTGAACGCCACCTCCCCCGACTGCGAGTGGTACGGGCCGCCCCCGGTCAGGTAGCCGCCGATGGCGACGCGGACGACGACGGGGCACTTCCAGGCCCCGCCGGAGCGCCAGCGGATCGTCGCCAGCTCGTCGCGGAGCTGCTGCATCGCGGGCCAGATGTAGTCGAAGAACTGGATCTCCACGACGGGTTTCAGGCCGCGCGCGGCCCACCCGAGAGCCGCCCCGACGATCGTCGCCTCCGCGAGGGGCGCGTTCCAGACCCGCTCGCTCCCGAAGGCCCGCTGGAGCCCCGCGGTCACCTTGAAGACGCCCCCCTTCCCCTTGCACTCCGCGAGGGCCTCGGCGCGGGTGGCGTCGGCGACGTCCTCGCCGAAGACGACGATCCGCCCGTCCCGGCGCATCTCGTCCTTCAGGGCGGCGTTGATCAGGTCGACCATCGTCGTCGGGTTCCCGGAGAACGCCGGGGAGCCCTCGGTGTCGAAGGCGGCCGACGTCGGGTCGACATCGGGGGAGAAGACGTGGGCGAAGAGCTCGTCGGCCGCGGGCTGGGGGCTCGCGATCGCGGCGTCGGCGGCCGCGGTCACCTCGGCGTCGACCTCCGCCTTCAGGGCGGCGAGGCCGGCGGCGTCGAGGAGCCCGTTGCCGAGGAGGAACGCCTCCATCCGGGCGAGCGGGTCGAGCTCGGCGTCCCGCTTCCGCTCCTCCTCCGTCCGGTAGAGCCGGTCGTCGTCGGAGAGCGAGTGCGAGTAGGGGCGGACGACGTGGGCGTGGACGAGGGCCGGGCCCTTCCGCTCGCGGCAGTAGGCGAAGGCCCACCGGAGCGCGTCATAGGAGGCGAGGAAGTCGCAGCCGTCGACCTCCGCGAGGAACAGCCCGGGGTAGCCCCGGACGACCCTGGAGATCGAGCCGCCGGGCGTGTTCACCTCGACGGGGGTCGAGATCGCGAACTTGTTGTCCTCGACGAGGAAGAGGACGGGGAGCTTCCGGGTGCAGGCGACGTTGAGAGCCTCCCAGAACTCGCCCTCGGAGGTCGAACCGTCGCCGATCGTCACGACCGAGACCTCGTCCTTCGCGAAGCCGGAGGTCGCGGAGAGAAAGCCCCTCGACTCGGGCCGGGCGAGGAACCGCCCCGCCTCGGCGACTCCGACCCCGGGCAGGCACTCGGAGGCGGTCGGCGAGGAGGTCGTGAAGACGTTGAGGCGCCGGGAGCCCCAGTGGGAAGGCATCTGCCGGCCGGCTGACGCCTCGCCCGCCTTCGCCCCGACGGCGGAGAGGAGCATCTCGGCCGGCGTCACGCCGAGGCCGAGGCAGAGGGCGCGGTCGCGGTAGTAGGGGAAGAGCCAGTCGACCCCGGGCTTCATCAGGAACGCCGCGGCCACCTGGACCGCCTCGTGCCCGGCGCCGCTGATCTGGAAGAAGATCCGGTTCTGCCGCTTGAGCTGGATCTCCCGGTCGTCGAGCCGGCGGGAGACGAGGGCGATCCGGTACGCGCGGACGAGGTCGTCCGCCGACAGGCCGTGGAACGGCGTCTGGTGAAGGGTCGAGACTTCGGTCGCCATCGGCATCCTCGGGGTCGGGGACTGGGGGCGGGGCGGCCGCCCCGCGAGGGAAGGGAGAGTAGCAGAGCGGCCCGGGCGCCCCGCAGGGCGGCGGCCGGAGGGACGACGTCAGGAGGCGGCGGTCAGGCCGAGCGCGCGGATGCGCCGGTAGAGCGTCGAGCGGGCGACCCGGAGCCGGTCGGCGGCGGCGCGGACGTTTCCGTTCGAGGCGTCGAGCGCCTGCTGGATCGCGGCCCGCTCGTGGTCCTCCATCGTGACGAGGCGCTGGGAAGCGTCGACGGCCGGCCTCGCCGGGACGGCGGAGAAGGGGGGGGGCGTGTCAGGCCGCGGCGGGTAGGGGCGTGGGAGGTACCGCGGGATCCGGTCCGGGGAGAGGTCGGGGAAGTCGGCGGTCGTCAGGAACGGCCCGCGCGCGGAGACGACCGCCCGAAAGACGGCGTTCTGCAGCTCGCGGACGTTCCCGGGCCAGTCGTACGCCTCGAGGGAGACGAGCGCCTCCGGGGTGATCCCTTCGACCGGCCGCCCCGTTCCGGCGCGGAAGACGCGGATGAAGTGGTGGACGAGGAGCGGGATGTCGTCCGTCCGCTCTCTCAGCGGCGGGAGGCGGAGCGGGTAGACGACGACCCGGTAATAGAGGTCCTCGCGGAAGCGCCCCTCCCTCACGGCGGCCGTCAGGTCGCGCTGCGTCGCCGAGACGAGCCGGGCGTTGTAGGGAACGTTCTCGCTCCCGCCGACCCTCACGAGGGTCTTCTCCTGCAGGACCCGGAGGAGGCGCGCCTGCGTCGGGTGCGCCATCTCCCCCAGCTCGTCGAGGAAGAGGGTCCCCCCGTCGGCCTGCTCGAGCTTCCCCCTGTGGCGGGCGGCGGCCCCGGTGAAGGCCCCCTTCTCGTGCCCGAAGAGCTCGCTCTCGATCAGGGTCTCGGGAATGGCGGCGCAGTTGATGTCGACGAAAGGCCCCTTCCCGCGTGGGCCGTTCTCGTGGAGCCAGCGCGCGACGAGCTCCTTGCCCGTCCCCGTCTCGCCGAGCAGGCAGACGGCGATGTCCGTCTCGACGACCCTCTCCATCTCGGCGAAGAGGGCCTTCATCGCGGAGCTCTCGCCGACGAGCGTCCGGCCGAACGCCTCCTGCCGAACCCGCTTCCGGAGGTCCCGGTTCTCGTCGAGGAGGGCGCGCCGCTCGGCGGCGTGCTTCAGCGCGGTGCGGAGCCGCTCCGGCGTGATCGGCTTGACGAGGAAGTCGTAGGCGCCCCCCTTCATCGCGCGGACGGCCGTCTCGACGTCCTCCATCGCGGTCATGACGATGACCGGGAGGAGGAGGCCCTCCTCGCGGAGGCGCTCGAGGAACTCGAGGCCGCTCTCCCCGTCGAGGAGGACGTCGAGGAGGAGGGCGACCGGCTCCGGCTCCTGGGCGAGGAGGGCTCGGGCCTCCCTCGTCGTCCGGGCCTCCGAGACCGACCAGCCGTCCAGCTCGAGCATCCGCCGGACCACGGTCCTGGCGAAGGGCTCATCGTCGACGACGAGGATTCGGCCTCGGTTTTCCGGCATATGGGGGGTGGAAGTGTATTACGGGCCGACCGTGGAAGGGATACCCGAAAGGGAGGGGGGCGCCGCCTACGCGGGAGCGGCGGGGGACGAAGCGGGTCGTTCCTCGGCGCTCCAGTCCGTGTGCGGCGCCCGGTTTCGCACGAACCAGTCCGCGAGGAGCTCCCGGTAGCGCCGCGCCCGGACCCCTTCCCGCTCGAAGAACGGCGTCAGGGCGGCGTTCAACGCCCGGAGCCGGTAGAAGGGGACTGCCGGGTAGTAGTGGTGCTCGAGGTGGTAGCTCGACCAGAGGTAGACGACCTCCCAGAAGCGCGAGCGGGCCATCCGCGTCCCCCACTTCGCCGGCTCTCCCGGGACGACGTCGTAGTGCTGGCCGAGGCGGTTCAGCGTGAACGCAGGGGGGAAGACGAGGAAGACCGGGACGGCCCAGAGCCAGGCGAGGCGTCCCCACCCGCCGAGGAGGCCGATCGCGACGGCCACGCCGAGGTGGAGCGCGGTCGCGGCGAGCCGCTCGAGGGCGATCGTCCGCCGTACCGTGGCGGGGTAGGTCGCCGTCTCCTCCCGGGCGGCCCGGAAGTAGATCGGGAAGAGCGCCGGGGTCGCGTACAGCAGCTTCAGCCACCGGGAGTTCCTCTTCGGCGAGAGGCGCGCCCTTTTCGGGTCTTCCGTCGACGAGCCGAGCTCGGCGTGGTGGTCGAGGTGCCACCGCGTGAACTGCGTCGGGGAGATCCCGGAGGGGAGGGCGTAGAGGAGGCCGAGGAGGCGGTAGGCCCGCGGCCGGTCGGCGCGGAAGACCGCCCGGTGGACCACCTCGTGGAGGAGCACGGTGCCGTCGAAGACGCAGAAGCCGAGAACGACGGCGGCCGGCACCCGGACCCAGGAGCTGTCGAAGGACCAACCCGCGGCGAAGGCCCCGGCGAAGAGGAGGGCCTGCCGGAGGACCACCGCGAAGTGGCGCGCCGGCTCCTTCCGGTGGAGCTCCTTCAGCGTTTCGTGCGGCACCGCGGCGGCGAGCCGACGCTTCAGGTCGCCGATCGATCGGTTGTAGTGGCCGGTCTTCATCCCTGCCTGGACTTTACGACGGAGCGCAAGGGGATCGGATTCCGGGGGGAGCGCTTGATAAGATCCCGATTTCGGAACCGTTTATGAGCGAAAAGAAAAACTGGGGCAGCACCGTCCTCGGCTGGTTCGTCGTCAAGGAGGGGGGCGAAGGCAGCTTCTCCCCCTCGGGAGCGGAAGCCCTCGCGGCAGAGGGGGACGCGGCAGCCGCCTCGCCCCCCGAGGTCCAGCCGGTCGCCTTCGTCACCGAGCCGCCGGCCCCCTCCGGGGGGACCGTCGACTTCGCCGGCGTCT
>CAZNSS010000205.1:0-6960 GCA_964575465.1 uncultured Holophagales bacterium
GAGGAGCGCATCCCGTGATCCAGGGCGACACCGGCAGCGGCCACGAACCGATCGGCGCCCTCGAGCGGCGCCTGACGACCCTCCTCGACGTCGTGCTCGCCCTCGCGAGCGGCGCGGTCTTCGTGGCGTGGTTCGCCGGGAGCCCGATCCTCTACACGCCGACGGCGCCCGTGATGTCGCCGTTCACCGCCTTCTCGCTCCTCATCATGGTCTCGGTACGACAGGCCCGCCTTCACCTCGAGACCTGGCCCATGGCGCTGAGCCTCGCCATGACCGGCCTCGTCCTCGGCGGCAACGCGTCGTCGATCGTCATGCTCGCGCTGACGCCGCCCGAGCTCTGGGCGAGCTTCCCGGAGATCGTCCTGACCTCGATCATGACGTCCATCGGGCTCGTGCTCTTCTGCTGCTACGACTTCGTGATCGCCCTCCGCGACACCCCGCGGTCCGCGTTCATCCTGGACGACCTGCTGATCCACCTGGCGCTCGTGCCCGGGGGCCTGAGCCTGCTCGGCTACCTCCTCGGCAACCCGACCTACCTGAGCGTCCACGCCGACCCGCGGGTCGGGATCTCGCCGCTCGAGATGGCCCTCCTCGCGCTCTATGCGGCCGGCGCCATCATCTCGAACCCCAGGCTGTTCCTGTGGCGCTTCCTCGCCGCCGGCTGGACGAACCGCTTCGTCTTCGCCGCCCTCTTCGCGAACCAGTTCGTCGCGCCGGTCGTGGTGGCCCTGCTGTACTCGAAGCCGGGCCACAGGGGACCCGGCCTCGAGCTCTTCGTGTTGCTCGCGGGCGTCGTGGCGACGATGTCGTTCCTGCTGCTCCAGGCTCGCGTGTCCAGGCGCCAGGACGCCAAGCCCGGCGCGCTCTCCGGGCTGGAGGCCTGACGCGGCCTTTCAGTCGAGCTCGGCGAAGACGGGTGCGTGGTCGGAGGGGAGCTTCCCCTTCCGCTCGTCGCGGTCGATGAACGCGCCCGTGCATCGCGGCGCGAGCCCCGCCGCCAGGAGGACGTGGTCGATCCGGAGGCCGTCGTTCTTCGGGAAGCCGAGCATCCGGTAGTCCCACCACGAGTAGAGCCCTCCCTCCTCGTGGTGGAGGCGGAAGGAGTCGACGAGCCCCGCCGAAAGGAGCGCCGCCCACGCCGAGCGCACGTCGGGGTGGCAGAGGACGGAGCCGGCCCAGGCCTCCGGGTTCGCGACGTCGCGCTCCTCGGGGGCGACGTTGAAGTCGCCGCAAAGGACGAGGGGCGGCCCCCCCGGCCGGCGCGCTGCCCACGCCGCGAGGCGGGCGAGCCACTCGAGCTTGTAGGGCCACTTCTCCGAGCCGACCTCCTTGCCGTTCGGGATGTAGGCGGAGGCGACGCGCAGGCCGCCGACGGTCGCGGCCACGAGGCGCGCCTGGCTCTCGTCGCCTCCGTCGCCGAAGCCGGTCTCGACGTCGACCAGGGCCTCGCGCGAGAGGATCGCGACGCCGTTGTAGGTCTTCTGCCCGAGGACGGCGCTCTCGTACCCCGCCTCGCGCAGCTCCTCGAACGGGAAGCCCCGCTCCTCGGTCTTCAGCTCCTGCAGGCAGACGACGTCGGGCCGGTGCCTCGCGAGGAACGCGAGCAGCCGCTCCTTCCTCGCCTTGACCGAGTTGACGTTCCAGGTCGCGATCCGCATGGGCCCTCCGCGCGGGCTCCGCGGGCGGGCTCGCCCCGCCTCCGCCGGCGCGCGCTGATTCTAGGGAACCGCTCTCCCGTCCCCGGGGCCGCGTTCCAGCTCCTCGGCGATGAACTCCCCGAGCGAACGCCGGGCCGCACCGGTCACGTCGACGAACTCCATCCCGAGCTGCGTCGCCACCTCGCCCTTGGAGGCCTCTTCCCTCTGGACGTAGGCGACCCGCCCCGCGAGCGGAACGACGCCCTCGCGGAGCGCGAGCTCGAGGCCGAAGCGGGAGCCGAGCGACGCCTCGAGGGAGGTCCTCACGAGCATCCCCGAGAGGCTCAGCTTGAGGACCTCGAAGTCGTAGCGCGTCTCGAGCTCGGCGGGGAGGAGCGCCTCGGCCTGGAAGCGCCCCGTGAGCCTCTCGTGCGGCGAGAGGACGACGTGGTGCTCGAGGAACCCGAGGAGCCCCTTCGCCTTCTCCGTGAAGACGTCCTCGAAGGCGAGGCCCATCTCGTAGACCGCGTGCGGCTCCGCACCGGGCTTCGGCCGCGCGCTCGCGAGGTGGCACCACCGGATCGTCCCGTGGACGTCCACGGCGTCGTCGTTCCCGGCCAGGCGGATGGCGTAGGTCCGCCCGAGCTGGAGGCGCTCGGCCGTCTCCAGCGCGAGCCCGGAGACGCTCAGGTTGCGCACCCTCACCTGCGTCCGGAACAGGAGCGACCCGTGGACGTCGTGGACCTCGTAGCGTTTGTGCCGGCGCTGGCCTGAGCCTGCCATGGTCGCCTCCGGGCGGTGCGGAACGGACTGCCTGCTCTCGATTATGCCCCCCGGGAGGTGACCGTCGGCTCGACGGCGTGCCCGCCGAATAGACTCGGTCAGTGCCCGTTCCGCCCGTCGCCTCCTGCTCCCCCGACCCCACCGCCGTCGCGGCAGCCGCGCGGATCCTCTTCCGCGCCCGGTCGATCCTCTTCGTGACGGGAGCGGGGATCTCCGCCGACTCGGGCCTCCCCACCTACCGAGGCATCGGCGGCCTCTACGAAGCGGAGACGACGGAGGAAGGCCTCCCGATCGAGGTCCTTCTCTCCGGCGAGACGTTCGCGCGCCGTCCCGAGTGGACCTGGAAGTACCTCGGCGCGATCGAGCGCGCCTGCCGGGGGGCCCGGCCCAACCCAGCCCACGAGGCGATCGCCCGCCTCGGGAGGGAGCGCCCGCGGGTCGTCGTCCTCACGCAGAACGTCGACGGCCTCCACCGCGCCGCCGGCTCTCGGGACCTCATCGAGATCCACGGCGACGTCCGCGAGCTCCGGTGCACCCGCTGTACGTGGAGGACCAGGGTCCCCGACTACGGGGGTCTCGACCTCCCGCCGCGGTGCCCGGGCTGCGCCGCGCTCGTCCGCCCGGCCGTCGTCCTCTTCGGCGAGCTGCTCCCGCCCGAGGCCGTGTCCCGGCTGGACGAGGAGCTGCGCCGGGGATTCGACGCCGTCGTCTCCATCGGGACGACGAGCGTCTTCCCGTACGTCGCAGCGCCCGTCCTGATGGCCCGCTCGTGGGGCGCCGGGACCGTCGAGGTGAACCCGGGCGACACCCGGGTCTCCGACGTCGTCGACGTGCGGCTCCGGTGCGGCGCGGCGGCTGCGATGGAGGCCGTCCTCGCCGCGTTGCGGAGCCCGGACATCCGCTAGACTCCCCGGCGTCCGAACACGAACGGGATCGGGGGGAACGGATGACGCTCCGGTTACGCGTGGTGTCCGCCGACGGACGCCGCTTCGAGCACGAGGTGACGGGGGATTCGCTCGTCGTGGGCCGTTCGTCCCGGGCGGATCTCGCCCTGGCCGACCGCGCCATGTCGCGCGAGCACGCGCGCATCCGCCGCGACGGGGAGGGCTGGTCCCTGGAGGACCTGGGCTCGCACAACGGGACGCGCCTGAACGAGTCCCCGATCGAGGGACTGAGGCGGCTTCGCGACGGCGACACCATCTCGCTCGGCGGGAGCGTCCTGGTCGTGGAGCTCCCCGGCGAGGACGCCCCCTCGTCCGGCGACTCGGTCATCTACCGCTCGGCCAGGGAGCTCCTCCAGGCGACGTCGGGGTCGACCGACGTCTCGGGCATCACCGCCTCCGGCAAGAAGGCGGCGGACCGGCTCCACATGCTGAACCAGGTCAACCAGGCGCTCGCGAGCTCGATCTCCCTCGAGGAGCTCCTCGAGCTGATCCTCGACCGCGCCTTCGTCCACCTCAAGCCCCAGGAGGCGGCGATCTACCTCCGCGACCCGTCGGGGAACGACGTCTGCGCGGCCCGGCGGACGACGCCCGGTCGCGAGTCGCGGCCGATGCACTCCAAGAGCCTCCTCCACGAGGTGATCGACAAGGGAATGGTCGCGCACGTCGTCGACTCGGCCGTCGACGAGAGGTTCGCCGAGAGCAAGAGCCTGATGCTCTCCGGCCTCCGGAGCTTCATCGCCGCCCCGCTCCTCGACGCGCAGGGGGCGCTCGGAATGGTCGTCGTCGGAGCGGCGCTCGGGGCCCGCACGTTCCGCGACGAGGACCTCGAGCTCCTCGTCTCCCTCGCCTCCGTCGCCGCCCTGCGCATCCGGAACGTCCGCCTCGTCGCCGAGGCGATGGAACGCCAGAAGCTCGAGCAGGAGGTCCGCCTCGCGAGGCAGATCCAGGTCGCCCTCCTCCCGGCCTCGCTCCCCGAGGTCTCCGGCTACGAGATGCACGGCGGGACGCTTCCCTCCCGGGGAGTCTCCGGCGACTTCTACAAGGCGCTCATCCGCGGCGACGGCTCGAGCCTCGCGTTCTTCATCGCCGACGTTTCCGGGAAGGGCGTCGCCGCCTCGCTCCTCACGGCCTCTCTCGAGGCCCTTTCGGCGCTGCCGCTCGAGGGGGACGACCCCCCGGACCGGATCTGCGAGAAGGTGGGCAAGCTCCTCTACCAGAGGACGCCCCCGGAGAAGTACGCGACGGCCTTCCTCGGGATCCTGGAACCCGGGACCGGCCGCCTCCAGTGGACCAACGCGGGGCACAACCCCGCGCTCCTGCTGCGCGGGGCCGGAGAGGCGGAGTGGCTGAAGGCGAACGGCACCCCGCTCGGGCTCCTCCCGGGCGCGAAGTACAGGGAGGGGGCCCTGACGATGGAGCCGGGGGACGCCCTCCTCGTCTATACCGACGGCATCACCGAGGCCCTCGACCCCGACGACGAGGAGTTCGGCGAGGCGAGGCTCCTCGAGGCCGCGGCGCGCCACCGCGCCCTGCCGCTCCGCGAGATGGCCGCCGGGCTCGAGCGGGACCTCGACGCCTTCGCGCGCGGGGTCCCCTTCCACGACGACCGGACTCTCGTCATCGTCCGGCGGAGCGTCTGAAGGTGTTCCTCCGCTTCGTCCGCCTCCGCCTCCGCCCGGGGAGCCTCTGGGAATTCCGCGAGTACTACGAGGCCAGCATCCTCCCCGCGCTCGCCGTGACGCCGGGCTGCCTCTACGCCGCGCTCCTCCAGCCCCTCGCGAAGTCCGCGAGCGAAGACTGCGATTCGCTCACCCTCTGGGAGGGCGTCGCCCACGCCGACGCGTACGTCGAGAGCGGCCTCTACGACGAGCTCCTCGACGGCGCGGACCCGTTCCTCGCCCAGGCCACGGAGTGGAAGGCCGATCTCTCGACACTCCTGCCAGGGGATCGCGCGCCCCTCCCCGACCCCGACGTCGAGGTCTACCCGGTCGAGGTGGCGCGCCAGGCTCCCGCCGAAGCCGGGTCCGCTGCCGTCTACGTACGGGTCGTCGACCACCGCGTCGAGCCGGCACGGTTCGAGGAGATGATGCGAACCTACGACGCGACCGTGGCCCCCGCGCTCCTCGAGACCCCGGGATGCCTCGCCGCGTTCCTCGTCGAAGGGCCCCGCGGTCGATCCCACGCCCTCTCGGTCACGTTCTGGAAGGACGAGGCGAGCGCGGTCCGATACGAGTCCGAGGGGCGCTTCGACGCGCTGGTGGTCCACATGCGCCCGTACTTTTCCGGCCTCTACCAGTGGCGCCTCTCCCTCGCCACGGCCGGCGAGGAGAGGAGCGTCTCCGGCAGCGACCTCGACGTCAGCGGTTACACCGTCCTCGCGGGCCGGCAGATGAGGCCCCCGAGCTCCTGAGGCCGGCCCGGGCCCGGCCCCTCGCGCGGCCCGTCAACCCTTCGACACCGCCAGCAGCTCGTCGACGATCTTCAGCGTCAGGCCCCAGATGACCCGGCCGTTGAAGGTGTAGCAGGGCATGGGGAGCGGGAGCCCCTTTCTCACCCAGGTGATCGAGCTCCGGTTGCCGCAATCGAGGAGGAACGGGAGAGGGACCCAGAGCGCCTCCTGGACCTCCTCGTTCGGCCGGAGCACCGGGTCTCCCTCGACCGCGAACGCGAACGGCACGACGCTGTGCGGAACCGAGCCGAGCGGGAGGTGCGTCCGGACCTCCGAGAGCCGGCCGAGGGGCCGGCCGAGCGCCTCGAGGTCGAGACCGATCTCCTCGCGCGTCTCGCGGAGCGCCGCGGCGAGCGGGGAGGCGTCCCCCGGGTCGACGCGTCCTCCGGGAAAGCCCATCTGCCCCGACCACGGGTCGCGCGGGTGCTCGGCCCTTCGGATGAAGAGGAGCTCGACGGTCCCGGCGGCGCTCCGGAGGACGGCGGCGACCGCCGCCTTGCGCGCGACGGGGACGTCCTCGTCCGCCCGGGCCGGAAGGCGGGAGAGGGCATCGGCGAGGCCGGCGAGCTCGAGGGGAACGCCCAAATCAGCGCGCCGGCAGCAGCTCCAGCGCCGCGCCGACGAGCGCCGTCACCCCGACGCGGATCGACGGGGCGTAGTCCGGGCAGAACTCGGCCGAGTGGAGCGGGGGGAGCGCCTTCCCTGCGGCCTTCGCCTCCGCGAGCGCGCCGGGAGGCGCCACGCCGAGCCAGAACATCGACGCGGGGACTCCCTCGCGACCGTAGAAGGAGAAGTCCTCGCTGACGCTCGCGGGAGGGAAGTCGGCGACGGCGGCCGCTCCGAGGGCCGCCGCGAACGCGCCGCGCAGGCGCCCCGTCAGCGGGACGTCGTTCACGACGCCGGGGGTCGACTCGACGATCGTCACGTCCGGCGGGACCGTCGCGCCCGCCGCCATCGCCTCCCCTGCGACGACGCGCCGGATCCCGGCGAGGAGCTTCTGCCGCACCTCTTCGCGGTAGGCGCGGACCGTGATCTTCAGCTTCGCCTCGGGCGGGATGACGTTGTGCTTGGCCCCCGCCTGGAACGAGCCGACCGAGACGACGGCCGGCTCGAACGGGTCCTTCTCGCGCGAGACGAGCGCCTGGAG
>CAZNSS010000206.1:0-6959 GCA_964575465.1 uncultured Holophagales bacterium
GCTCGCGAGCTGCGCTCCTCGACCCGGCGTCGGCGCGGGCGAGAGCCGCGCCAGTCCGTTCTTCAGTGGAGGCGTCGGCGTCGCCGACGCGGCGTCTGAAGCGCTGGCACTGCCTCGGCGTCCTGGCGCGCGTGCAGCTGCGGTGCGCGCTCCTTCGTCGCTGTGCTCCTCGCTCCACACACGCCGCCTCGTCGCGCCAGCGCGGGGACCGAGGGAGCGACCAGGCCAGGGCCGACCGGGACGGGAGCCGTGTGCCGGCGTCCTCGTCGCGCAAGGGACGGCCTTCGGCCTCTTCGCCCTTGCGCGGCTCCGGGCGCCGGCCCGTGGTGCTGCTATGCGAGGCGATGACATCGCCTCGCCGCTCAGCGAGCGCGGCGAGCGGCTGCACCCCTTCGCCGGAGTCGAAGACGGCGCGATTTCGTGCTCGCCCTTGGCGTGGTGGTCGGGCGTGGTCGTGCTATTTACCGGACGTCTTGATCTGAACGCCGCTACCAGGGGCCTGGGAGATCGTGATCATCCCGTCGGCTCGTGTCGTCAGGACGTACCGCATCCCGTTCGTGAAGTGCATGCCGCTTGCGTGCTGGGCGTAGTCGACATCCTGCGTGTCGTACTTCACGGCCTCGTCGGAGATCAGGACGAGCTGCGGCTTGCAGATGTCGAAGACCTCGGGGCAGTAACCGCTTTCCCGGCCGTGATGCGAGGCGACGAACAGCTTCACCCTCGCGAGGGCCGTGCGGAAGTCCGGCTTCTGGAGGAGTGCCCTCCATCCGGCTTTCTCGAGATCTCCCGGGAACACCATGTGGACGTCGTTGTAGTCGAGGAACGTCACGAGGCTGAGGTCGTTCGTATTCGTGAACGCCGGGTAGGGATTCGAGAAGGATGTGAACGTTGCCCCGCCCCAGTCGATCACGGGTGCGTCTGCCGTGTAGGTCCGGATCATCTCCAGGAGCGCTCGCATGCCCGGGGCGATCGGTCCCGTGGAACGCTTGAGCTTCTCGAGCTCGTCGGCGCTGATAGAGCGATTCCGCATGAGGGTCTGGATGGGCAGGCTCTGATGAAGGGCTCGAAGATTCGGGAGATCGCTCAGGTGGTCTTCGTCGTAGTTGCTCACGACGAGCCGCTCGATGCCGGTGCAGCCCCTGGCCGTGAGGTACTTCGCCGGGTGGAAGTCGGTCAGCGAGTTGTGCCCCGCGTCGATGAGCGTGACGTTTTTGCTGTCGGTGATGACGTATGCGCAGAAGCCGTGCTCGACGTCGAAGATCTGGACATTCATCGGGCGGCGCCTCCCTCAGCGGGAGCGGTCGGCACGGGAGCGGACTCGAAGGCGAGGAGGATCTCGACCCCGTGAAGCCGCAGGAACTTCAGGTACCGATAGAACATCCCGATCGAGCCGACGGCCGCAACCGCGGCCATCCAGCGCGCCTGCGGGTCTCCCGTGACGATCGCCGTGCCGACCAGAAGGGCGGCGGAGAGGACGAGCGTGAAGGAGACGTTGCGGCAGAAGCCGTAGAGATTCAGGAACGTCCCCATGCGTGCGGCGGCTCCGGGCTGATTCCGCGCCTGCGCGGCAGCGTGAAGGAAAAGGGCTTCCGGGTCACTGGCCAGGTCCTCGGCCTTGCGGACGACGCGAGCCTTGATCGCGGTGGGAAGAGGCGCGGCGTAGCCGGGGAACAGCCAGGTGAGGCGTGCGGCGCGTGCGCCGAGGAGGATCTTCTCGGGGCGGCCGAGCACACGACCGATGAAGACGGACTCGAGCAGCCACGCGGAGGGGGTCGCGAGGATCTGCCCGACGACGTAGGCGGCCGCCGTCCAGAACGCCATCGCGAGGACCGTCGGCGTCGCCCCGTGAACCAGCCAGCCGGCGTGCGTCACGAAGTCGACGACGAGGACGAGGAGGAAACCGGAGGCGAGATAGCCGAAGAAGTCGTAGGGCGAGAACGGCGTCTTGTCCACGGGCGTCAGCAGACCTCCGCTGAAGACGTGCAGCGGCCGTGAGGCGCAACCCTCAGCCGCGGCGAATGCTCGATGGGTGAAGCGAAGAAGGCCCGCCGTGGGTGTGTCCCGCGGGGGTCGTCACGTGCCGTGATGGCAACGGGCTCCGGTCAGCGCTTGGACTGAGGAGCGGGGCTCTCGACGCTCTCGCGGATCGGCTTGCCCGGCGTCGGGGTCCTGAGCAGGTCGCTGGGGGCGGGTGCCGGGGGCCTCTGAGCCGGTGCGGGAGCGCTCTTGGGTGCGTCCTTGCGGGAGGGCTCTGACATCGCTGTGCCCCGGTCCCTCAGCGGCCGCCCGAAGGGTGCGGGGGCGTCGGCAGGGGGAAGAGCGCCTTCGTCAGGTCCTGGCCCGGCGTCGGCGTCCAGAGGAGCTGGCTGGCATTGGGCGCGGGTGGCGGCGTGGGCGGCGGGGTATGCGGAGCCTGCCCGGACGATGAGGAGGCCGGGGGCGCGGCGGAGCGGACAGGGGTGTTGGGGTAGCTCATGGTTTCCTCCCCGGAGTGGGCGCAGGGGGCTGCGCCGTGAACCTCTCGACGCGCCCCGGGGTGGGCGTGACGAGCAAGGGGGCGGACGGGGCGGGACTTGCCGGTGCGGTGGCGACCGGGGATGCCTGCGGCGCCGCCGGGGCCGGCGAAGCGGCGGGTCCGGGGGCGGGAGTCGAGGCGGAGTCGGCCATCGCAGGTCCAGTATAGGACTTCGTCGCGAGTGCCACGAGGATGAGGAGCCCGACAAGAAGGGCGATCAGGCTCCGGGAGAAACGCAGGCTGACGTAGGTGACCGCGCTCCCGAGAGATTCGCTGAGCTCGTGGAAGGTGTCGGCGGCCTTGGCGTAGTAGGCGCCGAGAACCTGCTTCGTCGTCCGCGCATCCTTGTCGGCCACGAACTTGGCGAGAACCGTCGGGCTCTCCGGGCCGAGAACCTGTTGTCCGCCGTAACCGATACGCAGGACCCGGAACAGGAGATAGATCTGGGAGGCGATGGTCGTGAGGAAGATGACCAGCGCCAACGTGCGCAGGGACGGGTCGAAGGGAGGCTTGAGGTCGAGCGTGCGACCCGTGAGCGTGAACTCGAAGCCGATCACGACGCCGATGACGCCCGCGAGCTGGCGAGCCCAGTTTCGGAACTCGTCTACGCGCTTGGAGGCGGCGTCGAAACGATCCTTCGCATAGGCGGCCCAGGCCGTGATCGTCTCTTCTGAGGTGGTCAGCTCGGGCTCGGGCTCGGGCTCGGGAGGTGCGGGAGGCTCAGGGGGCTCAGGAGGCTCAGGGGGCTCAGGAGGCCCAGGGGGCTCGGGAGGTGCGGGAGGCTCGGGAGATTCCGGTGCCGTCTCTTCCGCGGGCGGGGCGTCACTCATTGACGAGCTTCTTCATCCGCTTGCGCAGGAGGAAGGCCTCGACGAGGGCGACGACCATGTCCACGTCGCGGCGCGTCAGCTCGTGGTCGGCCTGACGGAGGACCTCGACGAGCGGCAGGTGGCGGAAGTGCTCTCCGGGGGCGGCGGGCTGATCGGCGGCTTTGCCTAGGAACAGCAGATCCGTGGACGTCTCCAGGACGCGGGCCAGGGCGATGGCCGTCTCGAGAGAAGGCAGCCCGAGCCCACGCTCGTAGCGGCTCACCTGCATGATGTCGATCTTGGCCAGGCGGGCCAGATCGCCCTGAGTCAGGCCCCGCTCCTTGCGGAGCTGGCGGAGACGCTGGCCGAAGTCCTTCATGGAAAAAGTGTAGGGGTCGATTTCCTCGAACATCGGCGGCCTCCGGTCCGGCCCGGCGATCATACGTTACTTCTCCTAAATCATGATTAGGCGTAGTAACCTATAGTCGCAATGCGATTCGGGCTTGACAGGTTTTCGGAAGGAGGCCGATTCCGATGATCCCCGCCGAAGCGATCGCCGAGGTCAAGGCTCGGCACGACATCGTGGCCTTCATCGAGTCGTGCGGGATCGTCCTGAAGCGGCACGGAGAGGGCTTCCTCGGCCTCTGTCCGCTTCACGGAGACACTCGGCCATCCCTCTCAGTCTCCTCGGCGAAGCAGTCGTGGTGCTGCCTCGGGGCCTGCTCCCCGAACGGCAAGGTCACCGGGGGCGACGTCATCGAATTCGCGCGACGCTTCTGGGGCGTCAGCTTCCGCGAGGCCCTCACCCGTCTCGGCTCCACGGTCTCCGTCGACCTCCCGAGCCCCGTCCGCCCTCTCGCCGCCGTGCGGCCTCTGTCGTCCCACCGCCGCGCTCCGTCCGGGCGTGGCCCGACGGACCTCCTCTCCCGCGTCGTGGGCGTCTACCACCAGGCCTTCCTCCTCTCGGAGAAGGCCCGCGACTACGCCGCGGCGCGGGGCCTGACGAAGCCCGACCTCCTCGCGGCCCTGCCGATGGGCTACGCCGACGGCTCGCTTCTCGAGACCGCCCCCGAGGGGAGCGAGACGTGGGAAACCCTTCGCGCCCTCGGCGTCGTGACGGCCACTGGCCGCGAGCTTCTCTCGGGCTGCCTCGTCGTCCCCCTGCGCGACCTCTCGGGCACCGTCGTCAGCCTCTACGGCCGCCGGGTCGAGATGAGCGCCGAGCCGGCCGACCGCCCGCGCCACTTCTACCTCCCCGGCCCGCGGCGCGGCCTCGTCAACGCCCCGTGCCTGGCCACGACCGACGAGCTGATCCTCACCGAGTCGGTCATCGACGCCCTCTCCTTCCTCGAAGCGGGAATCCCCAACGCCGTCCCGCTCTACGGCACCAGCGGCTGGACGCCGGACCACGACGCCCTTCTCGAGCGGCACCGCGTCCGGAGCGTCCTCCTCGCCCTAGACGCCGACGAGGCCGGCCGCAAGGCGGCCGAGGCGCTCTCGCGCACCCTCATCTCCCGCGGCCTGCGCGTCACCGACGTCCTCCTCCCGGCCAAGGACCCCAACGCCCTCCTCGTCGCCGAAGGGACGGGCGGCTTCCGGACGACGTGGAGACGGCTCGTCGCGGAAGCCGCGCGCGAGGCCGCTTGCGGTGCGGGCGCTGCCGCGCCCGCACCGCAAGCCTCCGGCTCCCGAGACCCCGAAGGACCCGCAGCGAAAGAAGAGAAGGAGGACGGCTCCCTCGCCGCTTCGGCCCTCACCCGCGATTCCGAGGGTGCCTACGCTCTCGACCTCGGCGCTCGCACGTGGCGCGTCAAGGGCCTCTCCGCCTTCGGCGTCGACCGCCTGCGCGTCAACGTCCGCGTCGACCAGGACGCGCGCTTCCACGTCGACACCTTCGACCTCTACTCGGCCCGCTCGCGACAGGCTTTCGTCGACGCCGCGGTGAAGGCCCTCCGGCTCGACGAGGGCGAGGGGGCCGTCCTCGCCGAGGAGATCGCGCTCCTCATCGCCTCGCTCGAGAGGGAGCGTCTCTCCCTGCGCCAGGGCAAGGGCGAGGCGGCCGAGCCGGTCGTCATGAGCGCCTCGGATCGCGAGGAGGCCCTGTCGTTTCTCCGCGGCGACATCGTCGAGGCTCTGAAGGCCGACTTCCTCGCCATGGGCTGCGTCGGCGAGGAGACGGCGCTTCTGACCGGCTACCTCGCCCTCGTCTCCCGAAAGCTCGACAAGCCCCTCTCCGTCCTCTTCTGCGCCCGCTCCGGCGCGGGCAAGTCGCTCCTACAGGACAGCCTCTCCGAGCTCGTCCCGCCCGAGGACCTCGTCAAGTACACGCGGATCTCCGGCCAGGCGCTCTTCTTCAAGGACGAGAACGCCCTGCGGCACAAGCTCGTCGTCGTCGAGGAGGAGGACGGCGCCTCCTCGGCGGCCTATGCCCTGAGGAGCCTGATCTCCAGCGGCGTCCTGAGGGCCTCCATCACCCGCACCGACCCGAGGACCGGCCGTCAGGTGGCCGAGGACTACGTCGTCTATGGCCCGGTCTCGGTCTTCCTCACCTCGGCTCACCCCGAGGTCCTCGACTACGAGACCCGCAACCGCTTCGTCCTCCTCACCGTCGACGAGTCGCCGGAGCAGACCCGGCGGATCCTGAAGTGGCAGAGGTGGGAGGAGACGGCCGAGGGGCTCCTGGCGCGGCACCGGTCCAAGGCCGTCCAGAAGAAACACCACGACGCCCAGCGGCTTCTCGAGCCGCTGGAGGTCGTCATCCCGGTCGACCTGCCGTTTCCCGAGAGCCACCTGATCCTGCGGCGCGAGCAGAAGAAGGCCCAGCGGCTCCTGAAGGCGATCGCGCTCCTCCATCAGCACCAGCGGCCGAGGAAGACGATGAAGGACCCGGGGCGCGCGGCCGGCGTCATCGAGTACATCGAGGTGACCGAGCAGGACGTCGCCATCGCGAGGGACCTGCTGCCCCTGATCCTGGAGCGCAACCTCGACGAGCTCTCGCCCCCGACGCGGGCGCTGCTGCTCCAGATCGAGAAGCTCGTGGAGGAGAAGCGCAAGGCGGCGCCGTCGGCGCCGGCGCGACCTCCGGCGCCTTCCCTCGGGGCGGCCTCCTCGCTGCGGCTGAGGCGGCCGGACGAGGCCGACGAGGCACACCTTCTCGTCTCGCGCCAGGAGATTCAGAAGGCCACGGGGCTCTCCTACTGGCACGTGAGGACCTACATGCCCCAGCTCGTCGAGTACGAATACCTCGCCGAGGCCCGGGGGCGCAACGGACGGACCCTCTATCGGCTCCTGCGGGAGGGCGAGGAGAGGTGAGATTCCGCAGGCTGCGGCAGCTTGCGGGCGCTTGCGCGCAAGCTGAGCGAGGGGCAAGTCCCGCGGGCGGAGCGACGTAGCGGCCCGCAGAGCCAGATTGCGGGGTTTTCGGGGAACGCACTGCCCCCCGCAGCGAAAAGAAGGATCTCCCGATCTCTCTTCAGAAGTGTTGAAGAGGGAAAGCGAGGCCTTTTCGCCGGAGGACTGCTCGGAAAGGAGACACCCGATGGACGAGCGGCAGCGCCGCAGGATGAGGCTCCTGCTCCTTCGCTTCGTGGAGGCGATGAAGAGCTGGGGATGGTCGCCCCGCTCGATCCCCTCCT
>CAZNSS010000207.1:0-6951 GCA_964575465.1 uncultured Holophagales bacterium
GGCGGAGAACCCGAAGGCCGTCGTCGAGGAGGCCTCGCGCAAGTCGACGCCGGCCGACCAGAAGGCGACCCTCGAGACCTTCTCGAAGAAGCAGGTCGACGCGAAGGCGAAGGCGACCGCGAACGTCACCGCGATCGCCGCCATCCCGGCCGAGCAGAAGACGCTCTGGCAGGATGCCGCGCTCTCGGCCTTCGTCCCGAGGACGGCCGACCTGGCGCTCGTCTTCCGGGTCCTCCCGTACACGCAGCAGTTCCTCGACAAGGCCGTCGGGCCGACGTGCCTGGAGAACGTCTGCTTCACGCGCAACCACGCGCAGCAGATGATCCCGCTCGGCGTCTCGTACATCAGCTTCGCCGAGGCCTCGTCCATCGCGACGCGCCCCGACGTCGACGCGCTCGCCCAGGCGCACGCCGAGACGATGCTCGACTACCTGCGCCGCTACGTCGACCGGTTCGCCGGCCGCAGGACCGGCGGCGGCGGTGGCGGCGGGTTCGTCGTCCCGGGCGCCGCGCTGCAGGCGAGGTCGTGGCGCGAGTTCCAGGCGGCGATCACCCGCTGGACTCCCGAGTCGCAGGGCGGTGGCGACGCTCCGGTCACCGACATGTCGGGCGCCCTCGGCTTCGACGACATCCAGTCGTTCGCCGCCGCCAACCGCCGGCTGAACGCCATCCTCGCGTACTACAAGGGGAAGGCCGCGCCGGTCCGGGCCTCCTCCGGCGGGTCGGCGAAGGCCCCGCCCGAGCTCGTCACGGCGGCGAACCTCTTCAAGAACAACGTCGTCCCGCTCCCGGAGCAGGAGCTCAAGGCCTGGAAGCAGCTCTCCCTCGCGCAGGAGGGGGTCTCGCTCCGCGGGTACCACGCGTTCTCGCGGAACCCGGCGGTCCGCCGGAGCACCTACGGGCGGCAGCTCATCGCCGTCGAGAACCGGGGCGCGAACCTGATCCGCGACGCGATCCAGCCCGCGTTCCAGCAGGCGGCCGAGCCGGTCGTGAGGAAGATCCGGGAGCAGTGCATGGGCCAGTTCCCGTTCGTCCGCGAGAGCCAGCTCCGCCAGGAGCGCGTCGCCTACGCGTCGGCCTCCTCGCTGAAGCCCGGAGGGAGCGGAAGCAGCGCGACCTACCGCCTCGACCTCGCGTCGATCACCCAGGGACACTTCTCGGGCGTCCTGACCGACGTCGGCGCCCTCGCCGACGAGTACGCCCTGAACCCGATCCTGTGGGGCTGGGAGCCCCAGTTCGACTTCATCGGCGACGCGAACAGGGGTCTCCTCGCCGTCGGCCGGGGCTGGCAGATCTTCCTCTTCGGCGGCGGCCGGGGTACCTCCGTCATCAAGGAGCACAAGGTCGAGATCCGGCCCCTCCCGTTCACGCCGAGCCAGGGCAAGCGCTTCATGGGCGACCGCGTGAACTCGCTCTTCCTCTTCGACCGCTCGGTCGTCGTGAGGCCCTCCACCGACTTCAAGACCGGCAAGCAGCCGAACCCCTACGTCTGGCGACTCGGTCCCGCCGACGCGCCGATGTCGATCACGGGGCGCGACGAGGAGTCGAAGGCGGGCTGGACGGGGAGCCTCGAGGCCTACGGCGGGCCGCTCCGCTTCTTCTACTTCGTCCGGGTCGCGAGCGAGGAGCGCGACCGGCGCGAGGACTCTGACGACCCGGAGAAGGAGCGCGAGAAGGAGAAGATCTGGACGATCCGCGTCGTCATCCCGAACGCCCTCCAGCGGAACGAGCCGCTCGAGGGGCTCTTCGAGCTCGCGTTCGACGAGCCCATGCCCCCCATCCTCCCGAACTGAACCCCTTCCGGGTGGAGCCCGGCTTTCCGGGCTCCACCCGTACCTTCCCCCGAGGCCGGACCGTACGAACGAGGTGATCGAGTGGCAGCGTGGAGCCTCTTCTCGAAGCTGAAGGACGGGATCTCGGGAGCCGACGGGCCCCCGAAGCTGGAGACGTACGCCCTCCACCTCTACGGAAAGCTCCCGATCTACAAGGACTTCATCTCCTCGGGCTTCACGGAGGAGGGTTCGAAGGACTTTCGCGACTGGCTGGGGAACGGCTTCAGCCGGCGCTGGTCGCTGCTCGAGGAATACAAGGGGAGCGACATCCCGCTCCACACCTTTCTCCTCCTGCTCCCGGGAGGGAAGCGTTCGGTGGCCGGGACGCTCTGGGGGAGTCACGACGAGGGAGGGCTCCGCCAGTTCCCGTTCACGCTCTTCTCGGTCGTGCCGCAGGGGAGACCCGCGGCAGACCCCTTCGTCGCGCTCTCCTATCTCGACGTCTTCGAGGAACGGGCGGCCTACATCCGGCGCACCTTCCAGCAGGGGCGGACCCTCGCCTCGTTCTACGAAGGCTTCCGCGGGGCGAAGATCGAGCTTCCCGTGAAAAGGCCGGGCAAGATCGCAGAAGGGGTCGAGAAGGAGGCGAGGGGAGTCACCCTCGGGGACTTCGCCGAATCGCTCCTCGGCCCCTCCGCGCCTGCGGAGTGGCCGAGGTTCCTCTCGCGGGTCAGGGCGGCCTGCGGGCACGGGCCCGGCGAGGGGGCGGGCGCGGTGAGGATTCCGCTCGGGAATCTCCTGCCCGCGGAGATCCAGGTCCAGATCTGGCTGACGTGGCTCGAGGCGGAAGGAGTCCTGGGGGACCGGGGGCCTTCCGGGGTCCTGGTCTGCCGGGCGGGGGGGCGCTCGCGCGCCGTCCTGCTCTTCCGCGAGATCCGGGCGGAGGACTTCCTGCTGCTCCACCCGGAGCGGACCGACTACGAGTTCATCGAGGAGACCGCGCCCACCCTCTCCGGACAGACCGGAGCGTCGCCGGAAACCGGCGACGCGGCCCCGGGAGGAGGCGGCGGGAAGGAGCCGGGGAGCGCCGAGTCGCCGGCCCCGCCGGCAGGCTGGGACTCTTCCCTCGCGGCCTTCCTGCGCCGCGACGGTGCGGGAGCGTGATGGTGCGTAAGGTCACACGGGTGTCGGTCGGGGCCAGATGGACCTTGAATTCGGATAGGGCAAACCCCACCTTATAGCTCGGAAGCTGCCGAAAGGAGGAAGCAAATCATGGCTGTAGATTATTTTCTGAAGATCGAGGGGATCGAGGGAGAGAGTGCGGACAGGACGCACAAGAACGAGATCGATGTCCTCAACTGGTCCTGGTCGGAGTCGCAGAGCGGCACGATGTCCTACGGTGGAGGCGGTGGCGCCGGCAAGGTCTCGATGGAGGACTTCCGGTTCACCATGCGCGCCTGCAAGGCGAGCCCGAAGCTGCTGCTCCACTGCGCCAACGGCAAGCACATCCCCTCGGCCACGCTGGTCGCCCGAAAGGCGGGCGAGACGCAGCAGGAATTCCTCAAGATCAAGTTCAGCGATCTCCTCGTCTCCCACTTCTCGACCGGAGGCGCGGGCACCGACGACGTCCCGATCGACAGCATCGCCCTGAACTTCTCGAAGATCGAGTACGAGTACAGGGCCCAGAAGTCGGACGGCACTCTCGACGGGCCGATCCCGGCGGGCTGGAACCTCAAGGAGAACGTCAAGGTCTGACCCGCTCCCGCGCACGGTCATCCCGGAATCGAAACGGCCTCCCGCGAGGGAGGCCGTTCCATCTTCGGCGTGTCCCGACTCCCGGCCTCCCGCCGGGCGGGCGTCAGCTCGGGAGGCCCTCGCGCGGGTCGAAGTCGACCGGGCCGAGCTCGAAGAGGCTGACGTCCTCGCCGTCGACGAGGAACGACCGGAGACCCTGCCCGGCCTGCAGGTCCTCGGCGAGGCTCTTCCAGTCGGTCATCCGCCCCAGCTTCACGAGGTCGTCCTCGTGCGCGGCAGAGCCCGGGTAGAGGGCGAAGAGGAAGACGTCCCCGCTGGTGCCGTCGTCGGCCGTGATGCGCGCGCCGGGCCAGAGCAGGTCGCGGAGCTTCTTCGGCGGGTTCGGCTCGAGGCTCCTGGCCTGCTCCAGCGGGAACCAGGTGTACTTCCCCTGGAAGACCATCTCGACGACGCCGCCGAGGACGTCGTCGAAGTCACGCAGGTCCTCGAAGGGGGCCTCGCCCCGCTTGCCGGGAAGCGAGGGGCGCTCTTCCTCGGCCTCGTCGAGGAGGGTGCGGGCCGCGGCGAAGTTGCCCTCGCTGATCTGGCCGATCGCGGCGAGGCTCTTCTCGACGTAGGGGGGGACGGCCCTGAGGAAGTGAGGCCGCGCCTTGCCGGCGAAGACCCGGGCGCGTTCCCGCTCGGCCTGGAGGAGGCCCCGGTAGACCCCGGTCGCCATCTGCGACTGGACGTCGGCCCCGGCCACGGCGGCGACCTGCTTCTCGGCGCGGTCCCACTCGCCCGCGAAGGCGAGGAGCTCGAAGAGGAACGTCCGCTTCTGCGGGTCGGCGGGCGCCTCCCGGACTTCCTGCGTGAGGGCCTCGATCGCGGCTTTCAGGTTCCCCGAGTCGAGGAGCTCCTTGGGGGTCGGCATTTCGATCCTCCTCATTCCCTGCCCTCGATGGCGCCAGGGCCACCGCGGGATCCGGGTCCGTTCGGGATGACATGGGCAGGTGACTCAGTTACAGTAGCACCACACAGCATTCCGTTGGGAGGCTTCTAGATGTCGTCGGAGGCTCCGCTTCTCGACTTCGACCGGCTCCTCGCCCCGGTGTCGGCGGATCAGCCGTCCGGCGAGAGCCTCCAGTACTCGGGTCTCTACGACGAGATCCGCGAGGCACGTCGTGCGGACGACCAGCTCGAGCAGGGGGACTGGAAACGCGAGCTGAAGGTCGCGGACTGGGACGAGGTCGTCGCCCTCGCGACCGACGCGCTCCTGACCAAGACGAAGGACCTCCAGATCGCCGCGTGGCTCGCCGAGGGGCTCACGATGCTCCAGGGTTTCGCGGGGGCACGCGACGGCCTGAAGCTCATGAAGTCGCTGCACGCGGACTTCTGGGACACGTGCTACCCGGAGATCGACGAGGGGGACATGGAAGGGCGCGCCAACGTCCTCGCCTTCTTCGACCGCCAGGTCGCCCTCGCGCTCCGGAAGGCCCCGGTCACGCGCGCCCCGGGGATGAACTTCTCCTGGCTCGAGTGGAGCGAGTCGAGGCCGTTCGACCTCCCCGACTCCGTCACGGGGCCTCTCGACGGGGACGCGCAGGCGCGGCTCTCCGACCTGAAGCGGCAGGCGGCGGAGGAGAACAGGACGAGCGGCGAGGACTTCCGCAAGGCGAAGTCCTCGACCCCGAGGACCTGGTACGAGGACGCGGCGAAGGCCCTGGCGCAGGCGTGGGACGAGTTCCAGGGCCTCGACCGCGTGATGGACGAGAAGTTCGGGCGGCAGACGCCGGGCCTCGGCGAGCTGAAGAAGGCGCTCGAGGAGGTTCGGCGGCTCGTCGATGCGTTCGTGAAGGAAAAGCGGGCGCTCGAACCGGACGCGGCGGGGGCCGGCGGCGCGGCCGGGGAGGAAGGCGCCACCGCCGAGGGCGGCGTCGTCTACCGCGTCGCGGGGCCCTCCGGGCCGATCCGGAGCCGCGGCGAGGCGCTCGCGCGCCTCGGAGAGGTGGCCGAGTTCTTCCGCCAGACCGAGCCGCACAGCCCCGTCTCCTACCTCGTCCAGCGTGCCATCGGGTGGGGCCAGATGCCGCTCGAGACGTGGCTCGCCGACGTGATCAAGGACACGGGCGTCCTCGAAGGGATCAAGGAGACTCTCGGGATCCGCCCGCAGGTCGAGTGAAGACGCGAAACCAGGCATAAGCAGAAGCCGAAAGCCGTCAGGGAGGAACGCTCATGGTGAAGAAGGAAAGCATCCAGCAGAAACTCAAGAGGGTCCGGCCCCCCCGGGTCCAGATCACCTACGACGTGGAGATCGGGGGCGCCATCGAGCTGAAGGAGCTCCCGTTCGTCGTCGGGGTCCTCGGCGACTTCTCGGGACAGCCCGAGCAGCCCCTGCCGCGCATGAAGGACCGCAAGATCACCGAGGTCGACCGCGACAACTTCGACCAGGTGCTCGCGGGGATGGCGCCGCGCGTCGCGATGGCCGTCGAGAACAAGATGGCGGGCGACGGTTCCAAGATGGGCGTCGACATGAAGTTCAGCAGCCTCCAGGACTTCGAGCCGGATCAGGTCGCCCAGAAGGTCGACCCGCTCCGGAAGCTGGTCGAGGCGCGCCAGAGGCTCTCCGACCTCCTCTCGAAGGCGGACGGCAACGAGAAGCTCGAGCAGATGCTGAACGACGTCCTCCAGAACGCCGGAAGCCAGAAGCAGCTGGCGAACGCCCTCGGCCTCTCGCCGGAGGGGCCGAAGAAGGGGGACGGCAATGAGTAACGGAACCGAACGCGGCAAGGCCGACGCGATCGTCCGCGAGCAGGAAGGCGAGGTCGACCTCCTGAGCAAGATCCTCGAGGAAGGCCGGCTCGTCCGGCACGAGGGCCAGGAACAGCAGGCCAAGGACATGATCGCCGAGTTCGTGCAGCAGGCGATGCAGGGGCAGGTCGTGATGGGCCGCGACCTCGAGGCCTCGATCCAGGCGCGCATCGCCGAGATCGACCGGCTCCTGTCGGTGCAGCTGAACGAGATCATGCACGCCGAGCCGTTCCAGCGCCTCGAGGCGTCGTGGCGGGGACTCCACCACCTCGTCTACGAGAGCGAGACGTCGGTGATGCTGAAGATCCGCGTCCTGAACGTCTCGAAGAAGGACCTCCTGAAGGACCTCGAGCGCGCGGCCGAGTTCGACCAGTCGGCCGTCTTCAAGAAGGTCTACGAGGAGGAGTACGGCACGTTCGGCGGCCAGCCGTTCGGCGCCCTCATCGGCGACTACTACTTCTCGAACCACCCGCAGGACATGCTCCTCCTCGAGAAGATGGGCCAGGTCGCCGCGGCGGCCAACGCCCCCTTCATCGCGGCCACGGCGCCCCAGCTCTTCGGCTGGGAGAGCTTCCAGGACATGACCGAGGTCCGCGACCTCGCGAAGATCTTCGACCGGACCGAGTACGCCAAGT
>CAZNSS010000208.1:0-6945 GCA_964575465.1 uncultured Holophagales bacterium
GCGCTCGCCCGCGCCGCCGCCGGGCCGAGGAGCGCAGCTCGCGAGCACCGCAGGCGCGCGCGGCGGCGCGTTCGCGAGCGACGTGATCAGGCCCTTCAGCGACCGAGCGAAGCGAGCTCCGCACGCCCCTGGCGGTGTCCGTCTAACTTGTTAGACGGCAGGGCGTCGCCGGAGCGAGCGTCAGCGAGTGGAGGCGATGCCCCGGAGGCGCGCGGGGCCTGCGCGTAGCGAAGCGGAGCGCCTCATGTCAGCCGGCGCGGCCCAAGGGAAGAGGTTTTTGCCGAGTCTCGCGGGAAACACGGTAAGGGGTGGGGTGAAGAGAGGAGCGGGCGGGCGACAGGGAGGCCCGCGAGCACTCGGCAAAGACCTGGTTTGAACTAAACCGCCGTCGGGACGTCGGCTATGGGCGTGTTGAGGATCGGGGGACTCTCGTCGGTGAACGCGGGGATGGAGAACGGGAAGGGCGGACCGGTGGACGGGGATCGGGTTGCGGCGTGAAGGCAGCCGTCTAGCCGATGCGCCCGAGGAGCGGGCGCGAGCGTTGGGATTTGTGCGAGATGAGGACGGGCGCGCGGGTGTCGTCTCATGAGGAGTCGCAGGGGGAGTCGAAGATCGCGGCTTCGCGGCCGAGGGTCGGGGGAAGGTCGAGGCGGACGAAGTGCGCGGAGCCGCAGAGTGGGCAGAGGCGTCGGGTGTCGACAGTGTTCGGATCGATGACCTGGGTGTTTGCCGAAGCTGCGAGAGAGCCGGGAGCACACGGGACCGGATCAGGCGCGCAGGGCAGGAGGTTGCGGCAGAGCTCGATGTTTCGGGCGCGCTGGCGGTTGGCGAAGATCCCGAAGTGGCGGATCTTCGAGAACCTCTTGGGCAGGACGTGAAGGAGGAACCGGCGGATGAACTCGACGGCCGGTAGGGAGAGGACCTTTCTGAGATGCGGTTGGCGGTAGTCCTTGTACAGGAAGTCGACCGAGCCATTGTCGACAGCGACGAGGCGGCCGTTGGAGATGGCGACGCGGTGGGTGTAACGCCCGAGGTAGGCCAAGACGTGGTCGGGTCCGCCGAAGGGTGGCTTGGAGTAGACGACCCACTCCGTGCGGCGCAGGGAAGCTAGGAACGCGGCGAAAGCGGCCGAATCGGAGGGCGTGGGAGGCGCGGACCACTGAAGACGTCCCCGCGCGTGGAGGTCTCTGAGGCCGGAGAGAAAGAGGCGGCGGAACAGGCGAGACAGGACGCGCACGGGGAGGAAGAAGCGTGGCCGCGAGGCGATCCAACGCTTCCTATCTGGCGAGAGGCCACCGGCCGGAACCACGCAGTGCAGGTGGGGATGGTGGACGAGGGTCTGACCCCAGGTATGGAGGATCGCCAGGAAGCCGACGGCTGCGCCGAGGTGTCGAGGGTCACGCGCGATGGTCAGGAGGCTGCGCGACGCCGCGCGAAAGAGAAGATCGTAGACGGTCCGCTTGTTGGCGAGGGCCAGGTGGGAGAGCGCATCGGGCAACGTGAAGACGATGTGGAAGTACGGGACGGCGAGCAGCTCGGCCTGCCGAGCCCGGAGCCATGCGGCCCGCGCGGCGGCCTGACACTTCGGACAGTGGCGATCTCGGCAGGAGTTGTAGGAGATAGTCTGATGGCCGCAGCCAGAGCAGATGTCCACATGTCCTCCGAGAGCCGAGGAGCGACAGGCTTCGATTGCAGCCATGACGCGGCGCTGAGCGGAGGAGAGCGAAGACCCCAAAGCCCGGCGGGAGTCGGCCCCGTAGCGACGGAAGACGTCGGCGACCTCGACGGCCGGCCTGTCCATGGCGCGACGTCAGACGGCAGGCGTGAGGAAGGCAGAGGGGTCGAGCTGATCCAGGGGGCTGCGGGTGGCCAGGAGAGCCTTGGTGGAAATGTGAAGGTAGCGCGCCGTCGTGCTCAGCTCGGTGTGGCCGAGAAGGAGCTGGACGCTGAGGATGTCGGTGCCGGATTCGAGAAGGTGCGTGGCGAACGAATGGCGCAGGGTGTGGGGCGTGACGTGCTTGCCGAGGCCGCTGTGACGAAGGGCCCGGGCGCAAGCGTGCTGGACGGCATCCTGGGAGATGGGCTGGTCGGGCCGGCGGCCCGGGAACAGGGCGGGACCTTCTGGGCGAGCCAGGCGCCAATACGATCGAAGAGCCTCCAGAAGGCGGGGCGAGAGGAGCGCGTAACGGTCCTTCTGTCCCTTGCCGCGCTGGACGCGGAGCGTCGCTCTGCTGCTATCGACGTCGCCCACCTGCAAGCTGGTCGCCTCAGCGATGCGCAGCCCGGCTCCATAGACGACCAGCAGAATCGTCCGGTGCTTGATGTTGTGAACGGATCGGAAGAAGAGCGCGACCTCCTCCGGGCTGAGAACGACCGGAAGCCCCGACCGCTGCCGGGTGGCCTCCAGGTGTCGCGTGACCCAAGGGCGCTGTAGCGTCACCGCGTAGAGGAAGCGCAGCGCGGCGACGGTCTGGTTGACGGTGCTGGCGGAAAGCCGTCGCTCCAGGAGCAGATGGGACCGGAATCGATGGACCTCGCGGGCGCCCAGGTATTCGGGGGATCGGTTGAAGAAGCGCGCGAAGAGCCGGACCTGCCGGACGTAGTGCTCCTGCGTCCTCGGTGCCAGCCCTCGCGCGATCATGTCCCCGACCATTCGATCGCGCAGCTCTGTCACGGATCTGTCTCCTTCCCGAGCCGATGGCCGGCTCAGAAGGAAGGATCTACCCCAACACGGTGTCTCCGGGGCCAGCCCTCCCGGTACCGCGTGAGCGGTTTAGTTCAAATAGCTTTTGGGCCGCGGGGCGCTGCACGGCGCGTGACGGAGGGAGGTCCGAGGAGGGGCCCCCGGCGCGTGCCGTGCTCGCGCCCGTACCGTCCTCGCCCCGCGCGCCGGAGCCGCCGCGGTCGCCCTTTCGCGCTTCCCTCGGCGGCTCCTTCGGGGTTCGATTCGTGCTCTGCGCGGAAGTGAGAGCTCGATTCCTATAATGGAAAGTCAAGACCTGACCCTGTGCGGTCGGCGCACAAGACCTGACCCCGATCGGTCACTTCGACACGGCTCCACAGTGCTGGTTCTCGGCGGACGTTTCCATCCGCCACGACCCGATTAGTTCGTCGAGAATTCCCCTATTTCTCTTCTCCTCATCCATCGGCGTATAGAGCTGTAGTTCAAAGATCATGGCCTGGTTCGGCGTCACGGCGGTCACAGTAACAGCCAGGCGGATCTCACCCGTCTTCTTACACCGATACCGGTACTCCGCGCTCTGCGCTGGGAGCCCACCGAGGTTCAACGAGGAGATCTTTGGCTCGCTTGTGAGTTCGAGCCGTCGGTGGGCCGCCACCAGTGACGCCGCCAATATGTCGTGCGCGGAGTTCTCGTCGTCTGGATTCGGGCGGGCTCCGACGTAGACGTAGCCTCGGCCACTCGGGGCAATCGGAATGCCTATGCCTTCAATCGCCCGATCACCCTTACTGACGCGGCCCGTCTGCCCTGCAGGGACCGTGACGGAATAGCAGTGCGGCGAATTCCTAAACGCTCCTGATATTGGGACGGTGGTCTCTGCAGGGATGGCCTTCGCGTAGCGGACCGTACAAGCATCGACCTGTGCGGAGACAGCACGGGCCTCAAGCAGGCCAGCGATCAGCGCCGTCATTCGAACGAGGTGAGCGGCATTTCGGCGAGACACACCGGCTCGAGTCATGGCAGCCTCCCCTGAGCGGGTAGCCAAGACACCCCACATCGCTTTCTCCATTTGACTATGTCGATCTGGAGAAACTCATCTTCGTACTTCGGATTCACACTGTTGTATGGCGCCTTCGGCTTAGGGGGATGAATGAGCCTATGCACAAAGTTCTCGCGGGTCTTCGCGCCCTTAACGATTGGTCCCCAGTCGTCTTCCCATGCTTCTATCGCGTCTTCTAGCGTTTCGTACGACCTATTCCCAACGGCTTTCCGATTGCGGATGATGTTCACGCCGAAAGGATTATTCAGGGGCATGTTGTGATCCAAGTTCTCGTCGGTCCAGCCACCCTCTCGGGCAGCGAGATTCAGGAGGAAATCCGGATCCGTGCTCAGCCGAGTAGCCATTTCGCCGAGAGGTCCGGCGAGCCAATCGAAGAATCGGCGCTTATCCGGAGGGCACGTACCGCAACGCGGGGCCGCTGAGGGTGCCTTGGGCCCCGATGCGAGCCCGTACGCATCGGCGAAGTACGCAGGGTTGGCCGCTGCATACTGAAAGAAATTTACTTGGCCTCCCGCGAATCCGATCGGATCTTCCTGAGAGAAGAGGAAGAGATCCTCCGTCACTCCACGCCAAGAATCCCCGCAAGCCCGCTGCCCATCGGCACTTCCGTACCCCAGGGGCTCGGTGCAGGTGGCCACGTAGAAGTCGAAAGCCCCGATGCGAGTTTCGGGATAGCTGTGGACGGGCCCGGCTCCGACGTTCGGCTCGGAGGCGGCGAGGGCGGTGCTGTTCATCGTCGGGTGAGCACTCTAGCAGCGCCGTCGTCGACGTGCTCAGCAGCTCAGGGAGCGGGCGTCTTCGGCCTGTAATCGCCGGGATCGAGGCAGGTGTCGTAGAGAGCGCGATCGATCCGGATCCAGTCCGCGCCATTGACGCCGCGCCGCTTCCCGCTGGCCGGGCTCTCAGGGAAGGCGCAGGCGACGCGAATCCACCGGCTCTCCTGCTTCGCGATGAGCTTGACCTCGTCGACGACCTCGGAGAGGTCCTGGTCCTGGCTGAAGAGGAGCGCCACGTCGTAGGTGCCGTCGATGGCCTGCCTGACGATGTCGAGGGCGATCCTCACGTCGATCCCCTTCTCGTGGCCGACGAGCGACGTGTGCTGAGTGCCGTCTGGGAGCTGGATCGTCTCGTTCCGGTAGCGCAGCGGCCGGGAGAAGGGCACGACGTTCCGGGTGCCGAGGACGGCGAGCTTGGCGTTCCAGAAGTGGTTCCAGAAGGCGTTGTCCTGCGCGCTCGGCACGCCCGTGTAGAAGCAGACGCCGGTCAGCGTCCAGCCTTTGTCGGCGCAGATTCTCTCGGCCAGGAGCCGGGGGTCGTAGTTCGGGAAGGTGTAGCCGAAGGCCCGCTTGACGGCGTGGAAGAGGTTCTGGCCATCGAAGAAGGCGACGGCCCTCTTGACCGCGGGCTCGGCTGGCATCCGCCCTCCCTAAAAGAAATAACCCCGCCCGAGGCCTTGCGGCTGGTCAGACGGGGAGGAATTCGTGAGGAGAATATAGCCCTCCGCTCCGCGGATTTCCAGCGGCTCGTCGGAGGGGGCGTTGGTGGCGGACGAATGCGGATCTGAATCGGCACGCCCAGAAGGTAGGACGAGCCTCCGGCACGCGCCATCCAGAAGAATCAACGACCGTCCTCGCTGGTTCGTGATTTTCTCGGTCGACCACGCTTCCGCTTCGGCTCGCCGGCCTTCGCGCGGACCTCACGAGCCCTGTTCTGGAGAGTGCCGCGGTCCAGGCCGAGCACTTTCGACAGGAGCGCGTAACGCTCCTTCTCCCTCTCGAATGGCACGTCGAGCCAGCTCGCGATCATCCAGTCGCGCATGGCATCCCCGCGAACGGCTTTCCGGAGGTTCGGCGTCTTCAGAAGAAACACGTCGGCGAGTCGGCGGAGCATGACCGCGGCCGGCTCCGCCTTCTCGTTCTCGGCCAGTGCGGTCGGCACTGCGTATCCCTCCGGCCATTCAGGGCGTAGGGGCGCGGCAGCCTCTGCCATGAGCTTCTCCAGCCGGCTACGGAAGCTCGGGGCGTCGAGGGCTCTCGCGAAGTCGATCGGCCGCCCGTCGAGGACCTTCACCGGATCGAAGGTCAGGTCTCGGACCGCATCGCGGCCACAAAGTCTAATGAGTGCCGCTTCGGCGGTCACGGCATCACACAGCATCGTCGCGGGGTTCGTACCGAAGGACTTCAGCTGAATCGCCATCTTGATGATCAGGCTCAGCTCGTCGTACGTCAGCGGCACCCGGTCGACGGATTCGAGGACGTCGAGCATCTCGTCGCAGGGAAGGTTCAGGAGCATGTCGCCCGGCAGCGAGCCGTCCGGCTCGCCCCGGTCCTCTCGACGACGTCCTAGGTTCGGGCCAGGAGGGCGAGGGTCGTCGCGGAGCCTGCGGCGGCAGGGGTTCCGGGGCTCGGGCCGGGCAGTGTGACCTCGATCTTCCCAATGGCGGGCTGGCTCCCCGGATGTGGCGGCCGGGGCTCGGCAGGATCTCTCTCGAGCTCCTCCTTCAGGCGCACCCGCAGTCTCTCTGTGGCCTCGCTGTTGATAGGGGTGTGCTTCTCGTCTTCGGCCATCCGCATCATTCTCGCTCCGCGACTCGGCCTTCCGAGCTTCGCCCCCGTGCTTCCACCGCCGTCTTACGATGGCTTCCATGCTCGCAGCCTTCCCTCTCCTCACCACGGATCGATCCGGCACACCTCGGAGCTTTCAGGTGTCGGTTGAGTACGACGGGTCCAGTTCAGGCACGGTGTACTTCAAGGTGCTGGAAGACGGCGCCGACCCCTGGAAGATCGAAGGGTTCGATGTGACGCTGATCGAGGGTGAGGACGGGGCCCTCCGGATCGATGCAGTCTGGGGTCATCAGACTCATCGCGCTGCGGGCATCCCCGATTCCCTTTTACCGGAGCTGTCGCGACAGCTCGGGAAACGAATCCTCTCCAGCTCAAACCGGGACTCGGCCGAGTCAAGGAATGACGAGGCCGAGAAGATGTGGAAGCGCCTCGTCGAGAAGGGACTCGCCCGCTACGACGAGCAGGCAGACCGCTACTCGTGCCCGTGAGCCTCATCAGCTGAAGCGGGGAGCAGCTCCTCGGGGGATGGCGCCACGTTGTTCTGGGCGCATCCGGGGGCCAGCCCCGCCCCCGGATGCGTGGCGGAGTGGATCTCCTTGAGGGCGCGGATGGAGACGTGGGTGTAGATCTCGGTGGCCTGG
>CAZNSS010000209.1:0-6920 GCA_964575465.1 uncultured Holophagales bacterium
CGCGAGGCGGCGGGTCGCGGCGAGGCCGAGGTCCCGGAGGTGGAAGGAGTCGGGGAGCGCGCAGGGCTCGCCGGGGACGTCGCAGAGGAGCGGCGCGGCGGCGAGGCGGCGGAGCGTCGCGGCGGACGTGCGGCGCGAGGGAGAGGCGGAGAGCCGGGATTCCTCGCGGCGGGCGAGCTTCTCGAGGGATGGGTCGGACGAGCGGAATCCGAGCTTTCGGTAGAACCAGAAGGCTCCGGAGGCGATCGCCTCCTCGTTGCCGAGCCCGACCTGGTAGGGGTCGACGGAGAGCTGCGCGGCGCCGGTGACGGCACGGGTCACCGCGAGGAGGCGGGCGTAGAGCCAGGCCGACTCGCCGTCGCGGAAGGCGTAGAAGACGTTGAGGCTGACGTCGGCGCGCCCCAGGGCCGCGTGGAGGTCTCCGTAGCCGACGAGGACGCCGTTGCGGACGAAGAGCGTCCCGAAGCCGGCGCGGAGCGGGAGGCGCGCCTCGCGGGCGAGGCCGGTGACGAGGATCGACGTGCCGCGGCCGACGTCGAAGCGGAAGACCGAGGAGGGATCTCCCGCCGAGAAGGCCGGGAGCTCGCGGTAGCGGACGGCCATCGCCGCGCGGGCCGCGTCGAGGACGGCCGTGCCTTCGCGGCGCGAGAGACGCCGTGCGTCGGGAGCGGGCGCCGCCAGCTCCGCGGCCACGGAGACGTCGCGGCGCGAGAGGAGCGGGGCGTCGGAGCAGAAGGGCTCCGGCGACGGGAAGCGCGCGAGGCCGCGGGAATCGGCGGTGCGGGGCTGCCACGTGAGCTGGAGACCGAGGGCCTCCCAGAGCTCGGCCTTCACGGAGTCGGGCAGGGCGTGCGCCCACAGACGCTCGACGAGCCAGGCGGCGTCGGGCCCGGAGCCGCGGGCCGCGTCGACGAAGTCGCGGAACGGGACGTTCGCGTCGACGCGGGCCTGCTCCTCGAGGCCGGGGACGAAGCGCGGGAGGAAGGCCGCGAGCCGGTCGGGGAGGTCCTCGGCGTCCCAGTCGACGCGCAGGGCGGCGGGATCGCGGTTCGCGAGCCACGACGCCGCGGCCCAGGAGAAGGGCATCGCGATCGGCACGCCGGCGATCCCGGAGACGGCGGTGTCGTCGAGCGGGGCGAGGTCCGCTTCGGCGTCGGCGAGGCGGGCGAGGTGGTCGGCGACGCGCCCGAGCGCCTCCTCCGCGAGGGCGAGGACGCGGGGCGATTGGGGGTAGGCGCGGAGGAAGAGGAGAGCGTCGTGGAAACGGGCCAGCTCTCCGGCGTCGCGCGGCGCGAAGTCCGTCGCGGCGAGGAGGGCTTCCTCCGCGGCGGACGCGCCGGGCCGGGCTCGGCGGGCGGACTCGAGGAGGGCGAGGGGGTCCACTCTCACGGCGTCACCTCCGGAATGTCGGCACGGCGGGGTACGGGGACCTCCGTCCCCGGGGGCAGGGGCACCGCCGAGCGCCGGGCGCCCGCTCCGAGACGGAGGCGGACGACGAGGCCATCGTGGTCGGTCAACCGCTCGACGCGGGCCGGGTCTCCTCGCCACGTCTCCGGGAAGTCCGCGCCGACGCGCGCCATCGCGAGGCCCGTCACGCGGGCCGCGGCGGCGCGCGACGCGAGGGCGTGATCGATGAGCTGCGCGTTCCCCTCGAAGACGTAGGAGTAGCGCTCCGACCGTGGGAGGAACGCGTCGACGGCGCCGAGGTCGACGAGGTCCGGGTCGACGAGGTCGACGCTCCGGCCGACGACGACCTGGTCGGCGGGGGCCGGGGCGCCGCGGGCGGTCCCGACGACGTCGACGAGGCCGTCGCTCACGTCGAAGGCGTTGAAGTCGCCGACGGCGAGAAGCGGCGCGTCCGGGCCCTCCGCCTGGAGGCGCGAGAGGAGGCCCGCGAGGTACTCCGCCTGGGCCTGCCTCTTCGCGCGGACCCGCGTGCCGGTGGAGGAGTCCTCCGCGACGCCGACGAGCGAGCGGAGGTGGTTCACGACGACGGTGAACGGGACGTCGGCCCCGTCGGGGGCGGCCGCCCGGGCGCTCAGGACGAGCGGCGGCCGGTCGTTCAGCGTCGCCGCGCCTCCGGTCACCGGGTCGACGTACGTCGCCGACTTCCCCTCCTGGACGACGGAGGCGACGCGGACGTTCGACGAGACGAGGAACCCGACGTCGATTCCGCTCGCGTCGTTCCCCTCTTCGAGGAACGCCTGGTAGCCCGGGGCGGACTCCCCCGCGGCGAGAGCGTCGGCGTGTATCCGCGCGGCGAGCCCCTGGAGAACCGGGAGGCTCTCGACCTCGGCGACGGCGAGGACGTCGGGGGCACGGAGGAGGGTGCGGGCGGCGAGCGAGGCCTTCTTCAGCCGGACCTCGTACGCCTCGGGGGTCAGCGTCGGGCCGGCACCGGAGGCCGTCGCGTCGAAGAAGTACTCGAGGTTCAGGAATCCCACGGTCAGCTCTCCCGGCCGGGGAAGGGGGACCGCCCCGGCGGCGGGCGACCCCGAGACGGCCGGCGGCCTTTCGGGGAGCAGCGTGTACGTGCGCGAAGCGAAGTCGAGCGGGCCGACGAGACCCGAGAGCGTGGACCCCGTGGCGACGTCGACCGCGGCGACGCCGATGAGGCCGTCGGTGTCGACGCGGAGGCGCTCGGGGTTGCCGTCGAAACGCGGCACGCAGCAGGGGCTTCCCGCGGGGAGCGGAACCCCCGCGTCGGCCCCCGGCTCGCGGAACGGCCGGGGCGTGCCGGGGAGGACTCCGAAGAGGACGCCGTTCGACCAGGCGGTCGCGTTCGCCTCGTCGACGGTGCCCCCCGTCGGCGCGACGACGACGAGCGTGTCGACGCGGACGCGCATCCCTTCGTAGCGTTCGAGGCGTTCGGAGGCCGAGGAGGGCGAAAGGTCGGCGGCGACGAGGACGACGGGCGACGGGAGCACGTTTCCCGAGGAGAGGGACGTGACGCCCGGGTTCCCGGCGATCTCGGTCAGCGGCGGGCTCGTCGGGTCGGACGACGGCCGGTATTCGAGGACGGTCCCCGTCACCCGCACGCCGTTCCCGACGGCCGCAGAGGAAGACGGCATCGACGACGTGAAGACGAACACCCCCTCGGAAGTGGCGGGGTCCCCGTCGGCCTCCGCGTCGGGCGCCTGCAGGAAGAAGCCGTTCGACCTGCGGGCCGTGACGACGCCCGTCGTCGAGACGGATTGCCCGGCGCGCGGGCTCTCGGCTCCCGCCCCCTGGACGTCGTGGATCGCGACGTCGGCGGCGAGAAGCGGAAAGGCGGCGAGGAGACCGGCGAGGAGGAACGAGGGGGGCTTCATGCGGAGCTGGTCCTTCAGAGGAGCGGTGCGAGGAGTCGCGCGAGGCCGAACCGGGCGCGGTCGACGAAGCCGCGGCGCTCGACCGAGGAGAGAGTCACCTCGAGGCTCTCGGCGAGGTCCCGGGTGAAGCGCACCTCGAGGAGCTCGGCGAAGGCTCGGTCGAAGACGAGCGCGCCGAGCTCGAAGTTCAGCGAGAAGCTCCGGAAGTCGAGGTTGGCCGAGCCGACGAGCGCCCAGGATCCGTCGACGACGACGGTCTTGGCGTGCAGGAACGCGGGGAGGTACTCGAAGATCCTCACCCCGGAGCGGAGGAGGCTCCCGTAGAAGAAGCGCCCCGCCGCCTGCGCCACGGGGACGTCGCTCTCGGCCGGGACGAGGACCCGCACGTCGATGCCACGGTAGGCGGCGTTGCAGAGCGCCGCGACCGTCGGCTCGTCGGGGACGAAGTAGGGCGTCGTCAGCCAGCAGCGTTCGAGGGCACCCGAGAGGGCGGCGAAGTAGGTGTGGGCGTTCGCGTTCGCCGCCTGGTCGGGGCCGCTCGGAATCACGGCGACGACGGAGCCTCCCGGCGACCGGAGCGGGATGCTCGACGGGACGAGGCGCTCTCCCGTCGCGAACGTCCAGTCCTCGGCGAAGACCGTCGCGAGGTCGAAGACGGCGGGCCCCTCGACCCGGAGGTGCGCGTCGCGCCACGGCCGGCTGCGCCCCCCCTTCCCCGACCCGGCCGTGATCGAGGCCCCGCGGGCGTACTCGTCGCCGACGTTCATTCCGCCCGTGAAGCCGATCCGCTCGTCGACGACGAGGAGCTTCCGGTGGTTCCGCAGGTGCGCCGACCAGCGCTTCCGGAGCGGGTTGACGGGGAGGAACGCCTCGACCTTCCCTCCCGCCGCGCGGAGCTCCCCGAGGCTCTCCTCCGGGATGTCGGACGCGCCGACGGCGTCGTAGAGGAGCCTCACGTCGCATCCCGCGCGGGCGCGCTCGGCGAGGTCGGCGAGGAAACCCCTTCCCGTCGCGTCGTCCTCCACGGTGTAGTACTCGGCCCAGGCCGAGCGCTCCGCCCCCTTCACCGCCTCGGCCTTGGCGCGGAAGGCGCGCTCGTTGTCGAGGAGGAGCTCGACGCGGTTCCCCGCCCGGGGCGGCAGTCCCGTCAGGCGCGTGCCGAGGAAGAGGACCGACCGCGCGAGCGGCGACGCCTGGTCGACCTCCGCCGGGAGCGGCTCGCGGCCCAGGCTCCTGCGGATGGCCGCACGCACCGCTTCGCCGGCGAGCCGCCTGCGCCTCCGCGTCGTCCGGATGCGCGGGCTCGCGAGGAGGAAGTAGGCCAGCGGGCCGACGCCCGGGAGGACGAGGATGAAGAAGATCCACGCGAGCGTCGACGAGACGCCGAGGTGGCGCGTCACCGCGTGGGCGAGCGCCACGACGTCGAGAGCGAGGACGACGAGGGCGAGGATCTCGGTCGGGCTCATCCAGCCGCTTCCTTCGGCATCTTAGGCGGGACACGGCGCGCCCCGGCGGATGTAATCTCACGGGATCGCGAACCGGGCGGCTCAGAGCCGCGGGAGAACGCCGTTGACCCTCACCCGGACGTTCAAGGTCTCGGGGCTCGCGCTCCTCGCCGGGATCCTCCTCGCCAACCTGGGGGGGGAAGAGGGGTTCTCCGAGCTCGTGAAGGTGATCGGCATCTTCGCGATCGTCGTCGCGACTCCGGTCTTCGCGGTGAGCGCGCTCCGCCACCTCCTCCGCGGCCTCCTCTGGCGGGTCGGGAGCCGGCTCTTCGTCTCGTACCTCCTCATCGGCGTCCTGCCGATCCTCCTCGTCGCCGGCCTCGCCTTCGCGGCGCTCTTCATCCTCTCGGGTCAGGTCGGGGCGCGGCGCGCCGAGACCCGCCTCCTCGCCCGCCTCGACGCCCTCGAGGCGAAGGCGTCGGAGTTCGCGGGCCGCGAGCGGGCTCGAAGGCCCGAGACGGCGACGGGGAGCGGCTCGTTCGACGGCTGGGCGCTCCTTCCCGCCACGGGGGCCCCGGAAGGGGACGGCCCCCTCGGGACGGATCTCGGAAAGATCGTCGTTCCCGAGAAGGGCCTTCGCGCCTTCGTCCGGTCCGGGGAGAAGACGTTCCTCCTCGTGGAGCGGGAGACCAGGGCGGGCGCCCTCTTCCTCTACCGCAGCGCCGACGCCACGCTCGAGGACGAGATCTCCGCCGAGTCGGGGCTGAACGTGCGGTTCGGCGTCGGGAAGACCGAGGCGACCGCGGAGGGGAAGGCCTCGAAGGACGGGGGGGCGAAGGGCGGCCTCACGATCGAGTCCCCCGGGAAGAGGACGCGCGTCTCGACGCTCAACCAGGAGGAGCCGAAGGCCCGGGCCGAGCGGAAGCCCGGACCCGGCGACGACGGGTGGGTCGTCTGGTTCCTCCCGCTCGACCTCCCCGTCCTCGACGCGACGACGGGAGCGCCCGTGGAGGACGAGGGGTCGGCCCTCCTCGTCCGGACGTCGATGAAGGCGGAGTTCCGGAGCCTCTTCGGCGAGGCGAAGCTCTCGGGCTCCGGCCAGGGGGCGGGCTCGATCGCGCTCGCCGTCCTGAAGGCCCTCGGCATCTCCACAGGGGTCGTCTACCTCCTCGCCCTCCTCGTCGCGTCGGTCCTGGTCTTCCGGATCGCCCGTGCCGCCCGGCGCCTCTCGCACGGCTTCGCCGAGATCGAGAAGGGCAACTTCGCGGTCCGACTGAAGCTTCGCGGGCACGACCAGCTCGCGGGGCTCGTCAACAGCTTCAACGAGATGACCGGGCACCTCGAGACGAGCATGGCCGCCCGCGCCGAGGCCGAGGCGCTCGGGAGGGAGCTCGCGATCGCCCGCGACCTCCAGCGGCGTCTCCTCCCCTCCCCCGACTTCGGCTTTCCCGGCGTCGAGCTCGCGGCCGACTTCCGCCCAGCCGCCGCGATCGGCGGCGACTTCTACCACTTCCTCGGCGACGGAGAGACGCGCCTGACCGTCGTCATCGCCGACGTGGCGGGGCACGGACTCCCCGCCGGAATCGTCATGGCTTCCGCCCTCGCGAGCCTCTCGGCCCTCTCGCGCGGCGGGACCGACACCCCCACGCTCCTCGCGCACCTCGACGAGGAGGTACGCCGGACGACGGAGCGGCGCGCCTTCGTCACGCTGGCCCACGTCAGGTTCGACCTCGAGGCGCGGAAGGCGGAGTTCACGAACGCGGGGCACATCTACCCCTACCGCGTCGCCCCGGGCGGCGCGGTCACGTCGGTCGAGAACCCGGCCAAGCCGCTCGGCGCGGGCCGCCCCGTGGACCGCGTGACGGTGACCGTCCCGCTCGTCGACGGGGAGGTCTGGGTGTTCCTCTCGGACGGCGTCGTCGAGGCGATGTCGCCCGACGGGAACGAGGCGCTCGGGTTCGAGAGGCTCGAGCGGACGCTCGCCCCCTGCGGCGGGAAGAGCGCCCGCGAGGTCCTCGAGGCGGTCCTCGCCGCCTGGAGGGCCCACACGGGGGGAGACGACCCTCAGGACGACCGGACGGTCGTCGTCGTGAAGGTGCTCGGCCGCGGGGCGGGCGCGCCCCCCGCCACGCCGGGCCTGCCCGCCTGACGCCGCGGCACCGGG
>CAZNSS010000210.1:0-6915 GCA_964575465.1 uncultured Holophagales bacterium
ATGAGCTCGCCGCGGGCGGCGAGCGTCTCGACGGGGAGGCTCTCCCAGGCGGTGTCGTCGCCCTCGACCAGGTCGAGGACCTCGCGCTGGAGGACGAAGAAGCCGCCGTTGATCCAGCCCTCCGCCGCTTGCGTCTTCTCGGTGAACGAGGTCACCCGGTCGCCGTCGAGCCCGAGCCCGCCGAAGCGGGCGGGGGGGCGGACGGCGGAAACCGTCGCGAGCCTTCCGTGCGTCCGGTGGAACGCGACGAGCTTCGCGACGTCGATGTCGGCGACCCCGTCTCCGTAGGTCATCATGAACGTCGCGTCGTCGCCGAGCCAGTGGGAGAGGCGCTTCAGGCGGCCCCCGGTCGCCGTTCCGGCGCCCGTGTCGACGAGGTGGACCGTCCAGTCGGGGTGCGCCGCGTCGCGCGCCGTCACCTCGCCGCGCGCGAGCCTCACCGTGAGGTCGGCGTTCCGCTCGCGGAAGCTGCGGAAATAGTCCTTGACGACCTCGCCCTTGTAGCCGAGGGCGACGACGAACTCCCGGAAGCCGTGTGCGGCGTAGATGTTCAGGATGTGCCAGAGGATCGGCCGCCCCCCGACCTCGACCATCGGCTTGGGGACGACCGCCGTCTCCTCGGCGAGGCGCGTGCCGAGCCCGCCGGCGAGGATCACGGTCTTCATCGTCATCGGGGCGGCGCCCATTCTAGCGAGGTGGTCTGTCGGGGCGTCGAGCGCCCGGGTGCGGGCGGCGTCGGGCCGTGTCGGGACGAGGGAGCTTCAGCGTGTCGCGGGTCGTGCCAGGCAGGCCAGCGCCGGACCCGTCGGCCAGTTCCGTCGGGACGTCTCCTCCAGCCGGAGGACCGCGAACCGGGTGTACTCCAGGGCACGGGAGAGCGAGGACCGGTTGAGAGCGTTTGCGTGCTCGTGGAGCTTGGCGAGGCGGAGGGGGAAGGAAGCCGGCCTTCAGGCGGAACGCCGTGCCGTGGAGATCGAGCGCCGGGAAGACCCGAGGGAATCGCCGGACCGAGTCGAGCCAGGCCCCGCCGACGCGGCCGCCGGGAAGGAGGCCGAGCCACGGCCTCTCGAGCGGCACCTCGACGCAGAGCGCGCCGGAACGGTGCGGCAGGAGGGGCACGACCTTCACGAGGAGGGCGCGAGGTTCGGGAGCGTGCTCGGCGACGTGGCTCAGGGGCAAGAGGTAGCGGCATGCAGGCGCTCCCGTTCCTCGGTCGAGTAAAGGAGGTCGAAGTACCGGTGCCCGCAACGGCCGTGCTCGAGAAGCTGGCTGCGCGAAGGAGGAGCGTGCCGGTCGTAGTCGGCGGTGAACGGAGAGTCGAGAGCCGGCCTGCGTCGGGACGCCGTCGCGTCGCAGCCGGGACGGGTGTCGGACTTCAGTATGGACCGGCGGCGGCGCTAGTCGTCGAAGTTGATCCGTTCCTTCTCGAAGACGAGCGGCCTGTGGACCACCTGCGTGTGGATCGAGCCGATGTACTCCCCCAGGATCCCGATAAAGAACATCTGGACGGACGAGAAGAAGAAGATCCCGATGACGAGAGGCGCGACACCCACCTGGAATCGCTGCCAGAAGAGGAGCTTGTAGACGAGGTACGCCATCCCGACGAGGAAGCTGAGGGCGGACGTCGCGAACCCGAGCATCGTGGCGAGCCGGAGGGGGACCTTGGAGTGGCTCGTGATGCCGTTCATCGCGAGGTTGTAGAGCGTGTAGAGGTTCCCCTTGGTCGACCCCCGCTTTCGGGGGCTCTGGACGTACTCCACCTTCACGGGCTGGAGGCCGATCTCCGAGATGAGCCCTCTCCAGTAGGGGTAGGGATCGTCCATTTGCCTCACGAGGTCGAGCACGCTCCGGTCGTAGAGCCCGAAGCCGTAGAAGTTCTTGGTCAGCTCGACCTCGGAGAGTCTGCCGATGAGGTCGTAGTACGCCTGCCGGAAGGCCGACATCACCGGGTTCTCCTTCAGTCCGGTCCTCACCCCCATGACGATCCTGGCGCCCGCTTCCCACTTCTCGAGAAAGACCGGGAGGAGTTCGAGAGGCTCCTGGAGGTCGGCGACGATGGAAATGATGGCGTCTCCGCGGGCCTGCAGCATCCCGTGCACCGGCGACCGGGTATGGCCGAAGTTCCGGCTGTTGACGATGACCTTGAGGTTCCGGTCCTCGCGGGCGAGGCGGCGGAGGATCTCGACCGTCCGGTCGGTTGAGGAGTTGTCGATGAAGACGTGCTCGTAGCGGTAGGCCGGCAGGGCCGCGAAGACCTCCCTGACCCGCCGGTAGGTCTCTTCGACGTTCTCTTCTTCGTTGAAGCAGGCGGTGACGACGCTGACGAGCTTCATCGGCGGGTCCTCATGCCATTTCCCGCAGGGCGTCGACGGGGATCATCCGGTCGTCGACGTAGTAGTCCGCGGCGGGCTTTCCGAAGACGAGCTCGTGGTACCGGAGCCCCCATTCGCGGAACTGTCCCTCCGTGACCGCCCGCCAGTCGAGGCCGGTGACGGTTCCGCGCGCGGTGAACAGCACGATGCGATGGCCGGCGTCGTGGAGGCGGTTGACGGCCTCGATGTTCCGACGCAGCGGAGCGGCGAGCGCGTAGTCGTTCCCGGGAGAGAGCGTGGCGAGCACCCCGTCGACGTCGATCACGAACGTCCGGGGAACGAGGCTCGGGGCCGTCTTGGGGACGCCCGCGAGGACCGGTCCCCGGGACCGGACCCATTCGGCCGTCCGGCGAAGGGCGTCGGGCAGATCGGTCCAGACCTTCAGGCCGAGCTCCTCGCGGGCGCGTGCGACGGCCGGCACGTAGCGGCTGCGCGCGCCGGGCGCCGCGGTCTTCGAGTCGACGACGACCGGCTTCCCCGGGGCGACCGCATCGGCGACGCGCTGCGCGAGCTCGCGGACGGTGATGGACTGGTCCGACCCGACGTTGTAGGGCCGTCCCGGCGTGCCGCGGACGAGGAGGGTCAGGAGCCAGGCAGAGAGGTCGGCGGCGTAGAGGTAGGAGCGGACCGGGCTCCCGTCTCCGCGAACCCGGATCGAGTCGGCGAAAAGGGCGTCCCGGATGAAATTCCCGACGGCGAAGTGCGCGTCCAGCGGCAGCAGCGGGCCCACGAAGGCGAAGCAGCGGGCGACGACGGACGGGACGCGCGACTCGGCGTCGTAGAGGGAACAGAGCTGCTCGGCCAGGCGCTTGGCCTCGCCGTACGCCGAGCTCGGGTCCGCCGGGTCGGGTCCGCCCGGGAACCCTTCGGGCACGAGCGCCGGGTCCGCCGGAAGCTCGCCGTAGACCGCGCCCGAGCTGACGAAGAGGAAACGCCGCGCGTTGCACAGCACCGAGTAGTCGAGCATCCGGCGAGTCCCCCCGACGATGGTGTCGAGGAGGCGGAGTGGTTGCGCCGCGGCAGCGACGTTCGTGTCGGCGGCGGCGTGGACGACGTGAGTGCATTCGCCCTTGGGGTACTCGAACCAGCGGACGTCGCCCGGCCAGAGCTCCACCGCGGAGTGACCTGCGAGGCCCGGAGCGCGATGCCGGAACGCGGCCGGGTCTCGCGTCAGGACGACGACCTTGAGCCCGAGGCCGAGCGCGGAATCCGCGTGGAGCAGGCTGGCGAGGAGCCACTGCCCGAAGAAGCCCGTCCCGCCGGAGAGAAAGAGCCGTCCGCCGCGGAGTTCTTCGAGCGGCTCCCGGGCCCACTTCAGGACGCGGTCGAGGTCGTCCGCGGGCAGGCCCGGTGACGTCATTCCGCCCTCGGGGCAGAGGGCGGGAGCGCCTCGGAAGGGTCGAAGTAGCGCAGCTTGCGCGCGTTCTTCAGCTCGACCTCCGTGACGACCCGCTCGCCGGTGCCGAGAATGGCCTCGATCTGCCCGACGTAGTTCATGAGGGTCTCGAGCCCCCTCGGCTCGAGGCTCGCGGCCTGGTCGGTCCCCCACATGGCCCGGTTGACGGTGACGTGCCGCTCGATGGCCACCGCCCCCATCATGACGGCGAGGACGCCGGGGAGCATCGTCATCTCGTGTCCGCTGTAGCCGACGGGCACCCGGTACTTCTCCCTCAGGATGACGATCTGGCGCAGGTTCAGGTGGCTGTTCGCCGCGGGGTACTCGGAGACCGAGTGCATCAGGATGAACGGGCACCCGTGCCTCCGGAAGACCTCCACGGCGGCTTCGATCTGGTCGTAGTCGCTCATGCCGACGCCGACGAAGGTCATCTTCCCTTCGCGGGCCACCTCCTCGAGGAGCGCCCTGTGGACCAGCATCGGGGAGGCGATCTTGTTGTACGGGCAGTCGTACTGGCGCAGGAACGCCTGGCTCTTCAGGTCCCATGCCGAGGCGAACCAGTGGATCCCGATCTCCCGGCAGTAGGCGTCGATCTCGTCGTACTCCGCCTTGCCCAGCTCGACCTTCCGGCGGTACTCGAGGTAGGTGAGCAGCCCCCACGGCGTCTCCCGGGGAACGGCCCGCTGGTGGGGGGGGACGCACAGCTCGGGAGTCCGCTTCTGGAACTTCACGGCCTGGCAGCCCGCCCTTTTCGCCACGTCGATGATCTGCCGGGCGAGGCGCACGTCGCCGTTGTGGTTGATGCCGATCTCGGCGATCACGTAGGGATGGCGCACCACGTGCCAGGGAGTCGTCTGGATGTAGTCCTCCCAGAACGGGGTGTCGGGCATCGGGTTTCCTCCCACTCCGGGAGATGGTTTCAAGGTTCCGTCACGGGCGCAATCAGCATGTTGGACGACAGCTCCTCGCGCGGAAGGAAGGGGAACATGTCCTCGAGAGGGGCGGTCACCATCCTGCCGTCGGCGAGCATCCGAGAGCTCATCCGTGGCTCGAAGCCGACCTCCGGGTCGAGCCGCACCTCGCAGACCCACGGGGTCGGAAGGCGCAGGACCTCATCCAGGGAAGCCGCGAACCCGGCCCCCTCGAGGCGACGAGACGGCAGGCCGAACGCCTCCCCGAGGCGAACGAAGTCCGGGAAGGAGACGCCAGTGTCGGGGCTCTCTCCCACGTAGCGGCCGAAGAAGTTCCTCTGCGTGGTGCGGATCGAGAGATAGCCGCCGTTGCTCAGGACGAAGAGGCCCACCGGGAGCTTCAGGTGCGCCACCGTCTGGAGCTCCTGGACGTTCAGCATGAGGCTGCCGTCGCCCGCGAGGCAGATGACCCGGCGGCCGTCCCGCGCCAGCGCGCTCCCCATCGCCGACGGGAGGTCGTGGCCCATGGCTCCCGCCGTCGCGTTGCTCGTGAGCCTCTGGCCGAGGCGCAGGGGGGCGGACTGGAAGGCGACGCAGGCGGACGCCGCGTTGCCGCAGGCGACGAAGGCATCGTCCTCGAGGCGGTCGAAGAGCTCTGCGACGAAGTAGTAGGGGTGGATACCGGCGTCGGTGACGACGCGCTGCGCGGGCGTGATCTCGGGGTACCGTGCGACCCGCTCGCGGCACCACGAGAGCCACTCCCTCCAGGCGGGAGGAGCGGCCCCGTCGAGGGCCGCGCGTCCGAGAAAGCCCCGGAGGAACTCTCCCGGGTCCATTGCGTGAGGCTCGTCCACGGCGTGGATCGGCTTGGAAAGCTCTCCGGAGTCCGCGTTGACCGAGACGACGTGCGCCTCGCGGGCGAAGTTCTCCCAGTTGAAAGTCACCTGCGGTACGGCGAGCCTCGACCCGACGACGAGGAGGAAGTCCGCGTTCTGCACGGCGAAGTTCCCGGCCCGCGTCCCGAGCGCGCCCATCCGGCCGGCGTAGTGGGGCTGGTCGGGCGGGTAGAGGTCAGGCATCCACGCCGTCACGACGGGAATGCCGAGGTGGGCGGCGAGGGCCCGGAACTCCCCGACGGCCCCGGCCTCCCTCACCCCTTCGCCGCCCACGAGAACCGGGCGCCGGGCTTCGAAGAGGCGCCGGGCGAGGCGGTCCAGGGCTCGTGCCGGGTCGCGGCGCTTCGTCGGCTGGGGCGACCAGCCTTCGAGCGTCTCCGGATCGACCCGGGAGGCCTGCACGTCGAGGGGGAGCTCGAGGTAGACCGGGCCGGGGCGCCCGGAGGTCGCGAGGTGGAAGGCCTTCTCCAGCTCCCGGCGGATCTGCCAGGGCTCCTCGACGAGGACGGCGTACTTCGTCACCGGCCTCGCCATCGCGACGACGTCCGCCTCCTGGACTCCGAGCTGCCGAAGCCCCGCGACGCTCTCCGGGTCCCTCGAGCTCCGCAGCGTCTCGCGCTTGGCCTGCCCGGAGACGCAGACGAGCGGAAGAGAGTCCGCGAAGGCGCCGTAGAGACCGCCGAGCGCGTTGATCGCGCCGGGGCCCGACGTCGTGCAGACGACGGCCGGGACGCCTTCGACCCGGGCGTAGCCCTCCGCGGCCATCGCTCCGGCCTGCTCGTGGTGGACGCAGACGACCCGCAGGCGGTCCTGCAGCGCGAGCGCGTCGTTCAGGTGCATGGCGTTGCCGCCCGTCATCAGGAAGACGGGGCCGCAGCCGCGGTCCGCGAGGAACCGCCAGACGTAGTCCGCGACCCGTTCCACGCTCATCGAACGGGAAAAAGCGGGAGGAGGCGCTGCCGGTCCGCGTCGAGGTCGCTGTCCATGGGGAGCCCCTGCATCGTCTGGCAGCTGGCGCACGCCGCGATCTCGCTCCGACGGCCCTCGAGGTGACGGCGCCGGAACTCGTTCAAGGCCGGGCCCGTCCAGATCTCCCGGAGGGAAGAGGTCCGCGCGTTCCCGACCAGGGTGCCGTGGGACCAGTCCGCACAGCAGATGGAGACGGTCCCGTCGAAGTTCACCGCCAGAGAATAGAACGGGTAGGGACACACGACACGGTCGGCCTTCAGCGGCGTCTCCCCGTTGTCCCCCGTCGTCGGGTTGCTCCCGAGCGTGAAGTCGTAGAGGTCGGTCCGGCTCCAGCCCATGGGGGTCATGATCAGGCACTCGTCCGAGATGCC
>CAZNSS010000211.1:0-6901 GCA_964575465.1 uncultured Holophagales bacterium
GGAGATCGCCTGCTTCGCCGTCGTCGCGAACGAGGACGGCACGCTCCCGGGCCTCTCGCGCGGCGTCGAGGAGAAGAAGCTCGGCCTCTGCGGCTCCTCGACCTGCCAGATCATCCTCGACGGCTGCCGCGTCCCCGCCTTCAACATCATCGGCGGCAAGGGGAACGGGTTCCGCGTCGCCGTCGAAACGCTCAACACCGGGCGGACCTCGCTCGGCGCGGGCGCCGTCGGCGGCTGCAAGCAGATGATCAAGCTCGCGGTCGAGCACGCGACGCAGCGCAAGCAGTTCAAGACCCGGATCGCCGACTTCGAGATGATCCGGGAAAAGATCGCCGAGATGACGGCGCACACCTACGTCCTCGAGTCGATGGTCTACCTGACCGCCGGGCTCGTCGACAAGAAGGCCGACTACTCGATGGAGGGGGCCTGCTGCAAGGTCTGGGGGACCGAGCTCCTCTGGAAGACGATCAACGAGTCGCTCCAGATCGCCGGCGGCAACGGCTTCATGAACGAGTACCCGTACGGGCGGGGCCTGCGCGACAGCCGCATCAACATGATCTTCGAGGGGACGAACGAGATCCTCCGCCTCTTCATCGCGCTCACCGGGATGAAGGAGGCGGGCGACGTCCTCAAGGACGTCCAGCACGCGCTGAGCAAGCCGGTGGCGCAGTACGGCGTCCTCGTCGGCCACGCGCAGAAGTGGATGCGCGGCACGGTGACGAGCTACAAGCTGGACAAGGTCCACCCGTCGCTCGCCCCCGAGGCGGACCAGGTCGGCAAGTACGCGGCCGTCCTCCGGAACGCCTGCGAGACGATGGTCTACCGCAACAAGAAGAACGTCGTGAACCGGCAGTACCTCCTTCACCGGATCGCCGACGTCGTCATGGACCTCTTCGCGCAGATCGCCACGCTCTCGCGCGTGACGGCCGCGATCGAGAAGAAGGGGGAAGAAAAGGCGAAGCCGGAGATCGAGATCGCCCGGTGGTTCTGCTTCCAGGCGCGGCACCGGATGGTGTCGAACCTGAAGGCGCTCGACCGGCACAAGGACTCCGAGGCGACCTCGATCAGCAACACGGTCTACGAGGCGGGCGGCTATCCCTTCGACCTCTGGGGCTGGTGAACCGCGGGCGGAGGGCCGGACGTCTCCGGCCCCCCGCCGCGCTTCTCGCGCCTCGCGAAACCCTTCCGCGGCTCCCCGGGAACGTGGCGCCGCGGTTCCCGTCTTCACGATCCCGGTCCCGACGCCGTTTCCCGTCGGGCCGGTCAACGTTCACCTGATCGCCCGCGAGCCCTTCACGCTCGTCGACACCGGGCCGCTGACGGAAGACTCGTGGGACGCCCTCCGGCACGGGCTGGCGCGGTACGGAGTGTCGGTCGCCGACGTCGAGAGGGTCCTCCTGACGCACGGCCACCAGGACCACTTCGGCCTCGCCGCCCGGATCGAGAGGGCGGGGAAGGCGAGGCTCTTCGGGGGGCGCCTCGACCAGCGGCACTTCCAGGGCGTCCGGAACGGCCGAATGCTCCTCGAGGCGCTCACCCGCGCCGGGTTCGGCGGGGCGTCGCGGCTCACGATGGTCGCGATGACGGCCGCCGTCGACCACTTCGCCGAGCCCCTCTCCTCGTGGGACGAGCTCTCCGGGGGAGAGACGCTCCCGGGGGACGGATACTCGGTCGCCGTCCGCTCCGTCCCGGGGCACACGCCAGGGAGCCTGACCTTCGAGGTCCTGGAGGCGGGGGTCCTCTTCACCGGAGACACCGTCCTTCGCGACATCACGCCGAACGCGATCGTCGACGAGGACCCGGAGAGGCCGGGGGAGGCGTTCCGGAGCGTCAGCCGCTACTTCGAGTCTCTCGACGGGATCGAGGCCGGCGAGGCGCAAATGCTGACGGGGCACGGCCGTCGAATCCCCGATTTCACCGCCCACCGGGCGAAGCTGGAAGGGAAGTACAGCCGGCGAGTCGCCCAGATCGAGAGGGCCCTGGCGGGAATGCCGAAGACGGTCGCCGAGCTTTGCGAGCGGATCTTCCCGACCGTCCGCCCCATGGACCTGTACCTCGCCTACTCCGAGATCCTCGGCTTCCTCATGTACCTCGAGGACCTGGGCCGCGCCGCCGTCGTCCGGGGCGCCCTCCGGGACCGCTGGCGCCTGGCCTGAGAAATACCTGGGGTCTGGTCTGCACTCTACACTCTGCGCGGTCCACGTAGAGTGTAGAGTGCAGACCAGACCCCGCTGGGGGGGGCTAGGTCCGGAGGGAGGCGGCGGGCCAGCCGGCGGCGAGGGCGCGGCGGACGAAGGAGAGGGCCCGGGAGACGGCGTCGGGAAGGGTCTCCCCGGCGGCGAGCCAGGCGGTGACGGCGGCGGACAGCAGTCCGCCCACTCCGCAGGCCGGGGGGAGGTCGGCGCGCGGGCACTCGAAACGGTGCCAGGTGCGTCCGTCGAGGAGGCCGTCGACGACCGTCGGTCCCTCGCCGCAGCCACCCGTCACGAGGACCGCCACGGGCCCGAGAGCCTGGATGCGGCGGGCGGCGGCCTTCGCGTCGGCCTCGCCCCGGATCGCGAAACCAGCGAGGGCGGAGGCCTCGGGAAGGTTCAGGGTGACGAGGGCGGCGCCGGGGAGGAGGCCGTGAACGAGGGCCTCGAGGACGGTCGATCGGAGAAGGCGGACTCCCGAGCGGGGGGCGAAGCCCGGGTCGACGACGCGAGGCACGGCGAGAGGGGCGAGCAGCCTCGCGACGGTCCGCACCGCCGGAACGGTCGTCAGGATGCCGACCTTCAGGGCCGCAGGCGGGCGGGCTTCGAGGGAGGCCTCGAGGGAGGCGCGCAGGGCCGCGACGGGGACGTCGTGGACCGGGCCGGAGAGGCGGAGACCATGGGCGGTGGTGGCCGAGACGATGCCGGAACCGACGACTCCGAGAGCGTCGAAGGCGAGGAGGTCGGCGGCGAGGAGGCCCCCTCCCGGGTCGGCGGCCGAGATCGCGAGAGCGGCGGGAGGAGCCATCCCCGTGAGTTTAGCCGCCCCTCCTGATATCCTCGACGTCCGTGAGAACGCTCGAGCGTGGCTGAAGAAGAAGCACGTGCATGGAAGCGTTCGTTGCCGGCGCGTCGGCGATTCCGAGCGCGGGACGAGCGGCGTCCGGGGAGTTTCTCCGGCGACGTCGGGACGAAAAGCGCCTCGTTCCTCGAGAAGGAGAAGGGAGCACCATGAGCGTAGACGAGAAGCCCGACGTCGAGAGCAAGCCCGCGCAGGACCAGCCGACGCCGAAGCCGGCCCCGACCCCGGCCGCGGACGCGAAGGCGGCCGTCGAGTCGGCGGTCGAGGCGGCCGGAACCGCCGTGACCACGGCCGTGCAGGAGGCGAAGAAGGCCGTCCAGGGCGCGATGGCATCTCCCGAGGTGAAGGAAGCGGTCGCGGCGGCGAAGAAGGCCGTGGCAGACGTGAAGGCGCAGCCGGCGGTGAAGCAGGCGGTCGCCTCCGCGGAGAAGGCCGTGGCCGGCGCGAAGCAGGCCGTCGCCGACGTGCAGAAGAAGCCCGCCGTGAAGAAGGCCGTGGCCGACGCGAAGAAGGCGGTCGCCGGCGCGAAGAAGGCGGTCGCGGACGTTCGGAAGCGGCCCGATGTGAAGAGGGCCGTCGCGAAGGCGAAGAAGGCCGTGGCGGACGTGAAGAAGCAGCCCGCCGTGAAGAAGGCCGTAGCGTCCGCGAAGAAGGCGGTCGCGAAGGCGAGGACGGCCGCGGCGAAGAAGCCCAAGGGCGCCCTCGCGAAGCTCCTCGCCCTCGTGACGCCGAAGAAGAAGGCGGCCCCGAAGAAGGCCGCCCGCAAGGCCGTGCCGAGGAAACCGGCTCCGAAGAAGGTCGTCCCCGCGAAGAAGGCGGTGAAGAAGGCCGTCCGGAAGGCCGCGCCGAAGAAACCGGCGCGGAAGAAGGCCGCCCGCCGCTGAATGGAGAACGCCCCCGCGGAGAGGTTCCGGGTCACCGATCGGGCCCTGGCGGCGATGCGCGCCGCCGGGCTCGATCCCTCCCGGACGTACGTCGTCGTCCAGCACGTCCTCGGGTGCGGCGGGTCGGGCTACCGGCTCGTCTTCCGTGAGGCGCCGCTCGACGGCGGCGAGCTGCTCCCCGGCCCGCAGGGGCTCCGCATCTCTCTCGATTCATACTCTCTCCGCCGCCTCGAAGGGGCGGCGCTCGACTACGACCTCGAAAAGGAGACCGAGGGCTTCTGGCTCGACCACCCGGACGCGGCGTTCGCCGCGTTCTGCTGAGAAGGCCAGGCCCCGACCGCGCGCATGTCCAAGGACAAGATCTCCCGGAAGGAACTGAAGGAAAACGAGCTCGAGCACGCCCTCGTCGGGGCGCGCGACTACGTCGTCAGCCACGAGGCGACGGCGAAGAAGTGGACGGTGATCGGCGTCGGCGCCGCGATCCTCGTCGGCCTCGTCTGGGGCGGCTTCGTGCTCCGGGGCCACCGCCTCGACTCTCGCCTCTCGGCGGCGCTCGCCGTTTTCGACGCGCCCCTCGTCACGGACGGGGCGGGCACGCCTCCCGGCATCACCGTCTACAAGGACGCGGCCGAGCGCCTCGAGGCGGCCAAGAAGGAGCTGCGCGCCCTGGCGGACTCCGCCCCTGGCTCGCGGCCCGGCCAGGCGGCCCGGACGATGCTCCTCGCGCTCGAGGGGGGGAAGACGCCCCCGGCAAAGCTCCTGGACGGCGCCCGCGACCTCGCGAAGCGGGACCCGGGCTCCATCGCGTCGGGAGTCGCGGCGCTCTCCTATCTCGAGGCCGAAGCGGCTGCGGGACGGGTGAAGGAAGCGATCGCCTCCGCGAAGGGGTACCTCGAGTCGGCCGAGCCGCCGCTCCCGAAGGACGTCCTCCTCTTCACCCTCGCTCGCCTCTACGAGAAGGACGGCCAGGCCGCCGAGGCGAAGTCGAGCTACCAGCGGGTCGTCTCGGACTATCCCGACTCGCCGATGCGCTTCGAGGCGCAGCAGAAGTCCCAGGCGCTCTGAGGCGCACGTGAAACCCCGGGCCCTCGTCGTCGTCCTCGACGGCGTCGGTGTCGGTGCGCTCCCGGACGCCGAAGCCTACGGGGACGCCGGCGCGAACACGCTCCGCAACGTCCTGCGGGCGACGGACCCGCGCCTCCCGAACCTGGCGTCGCTCGGGCTTCTCCACACGCTCTACGGGGACGGGACGAACGGCCTGCCGGGGCCGTCCGGAGCCTTCGGCCGCCTGGCGCCCGCTGCACCGGGCAGGGACACGACCTCTGCGCACTGGGAGCTGATGGGCCTCCGGGTCTCCGAGCCCTTCCCGGTCTACCCCGACGGATTCCCGGCGGAGGTCCTCGAGGCGTTCGAGGGGTCCATCGGCCGCAGGGCTCTCGGGAACAGGGCCGGCTCGGGGACGGTCCTCCTCGACGACCTGGGCGCCGAGCACGTGAGGACGGGGCGCCCGATCGTCTACACCTCGTCGGACTCCGTCTTCCAGGTCGCCGCGCACGAGGAGATCGTGCCGGTGGAAACCCTCTATCGCTGGTGCGAGGCCGCCCGGGACGTCCTCGACGGCCCGCACCGCGTGGGTCGCGTCATCGCGAGGCCCTTCATCGGAGTGCCGGGGAGCTTCCGCCGGACCGGGCGCCGGCGCGACTTCGCGGTTCCCCCGCCGGGCGACACGCTGCTCGACCGGCTGCAGGGGGCCGGGAAGAGCGTGCTCGCGATCGGGAAGGTGTCCGAGATCTTCGCCGGCCGGGGGGTGACGGAATCGATCCCCACGGACTCGAACCGCGAGGGCGTCGAGACGGCGCTCGAGGCCCTGCGGGACGACGGGGGAGACCTCGTCTACCTGAACCTGCGCGACTTCGACGCGCGCTTCGGCCACCGGAACGACACGAAGGGCTTCGCCCGGGCCCTCGAGGAGCTCGACGGCGCCGTGCCCGCGCTCCTCGGCGCGCTTCGGGAACGGGACCTCCTGCTCTTCACCTCGGACCACGGCTGCGACCCGACCGACGTCTCGACCGAGCACACGCGCGAATACGCGCCGCTCGTCGCGGCCGGCGCCGGCGTTCCGCCCGGGAGGGACCTCGGGACTCGCGACTCCCTCGCCGACGTCTCGGCGACCGTGGCGGCGCACCTGGGCGTCGCGCCCCTTGCGGGCCGGAACCTGCTCGAGGGCCGGGAATAGCGATCGGAAGAGGCCGGGGAGCCCCTTCTCGGGTATCCTTCCCCGATCGCGTCCCTCCGCTCCCTCCAGGCGCTCGCCGTCGTTCTCGCCCCCCGGAATCGGGCCGGGGAAACGGGATCCGCACGGTGAGCTTCCGGGGAGGGCGGGCGGGCGACGCAACGTCGCACGAATTCTGACCGTGCCCTCAGGAGGCCTCCTTGGACCGTTTCACCGGTTTCATCGGACTCGCCGTCATCCTTCTCGCCTGCTACGCGCTTTCCCGTGACCGGAAGCGGATCCGCTGGGCGACGATCGTCTGGGGGGTCATCCTCCAGTTCGCCCTCGGGTGGCTCGTCATCGCCTGGAAGACCGGGGCCAACGCGCTGAAGTCGTTCTCGGACGGGATCACCGGGGCCATCGCCTTTTCCGACAAGGGAGCCGAGTTCGTCTTCGGCTGGCTTTCGAACCCCGCCATCGGCGGGCAGATCGGGGCGAAGACGGGCATCGACTTCTCACCCTTCATCTTCGCCTTCAAGGTGATGCCGATCGTCATCTTCATCGCGTCGTTCTTCACGATCCTCTACTACCTCGGGATCATGCAGAGGGTCGTCCAGGTCTTCGCGGTCGTGATGACGAAGCTGCTCCGGATCTCCGGCGCCGAATCGCTCGCGGTCTCCGCGAACATCTTCATCGGGCAGACGGAGGCGCCGATCATCGTCGCGCCCTACATCCCGAAGATGACGATGTC
>CAZNSS010000212.1:0-6887 GCA_964575465.1 uncultured Holophagales bacterium
CCCTGGTCCCATCCCTTGATGACCCTGCCCCCGCCGAGGGGGAAGGAGAAGGGCCGGCCGCGGTCGACTGAGGAGTCGAACTTCGTCCCGTCGGTGAGCCAGCCCGTGTAGTGCACGTCGACGGTCTTGCCGTGGGTGGCCTCGACGCCCGTGCCCGCCTCCGTCACGACGGCCAGGTCGTAGCAGCCGAGGGCGTCCCCCGCCTCGCACCCGGATTCGTAGAAGGCGGCGGCGAGCACGTCGTCGCGGCGGACGCCCTCTCCGGCGCCGTACATCGTCCCGGCGTTCGTGCAGGCGCCCGGCTCGCCGCCCTCGCAGGCCTTCTCGAAGAGCGCGGCCGCCTGGACGGGGTCCTGCGCCACGCCGCGGCCGCGGCGCCGGAAGACGGCGAGGTTCGCGCAGGCCTTCGGGTCGGGCGGCTCCGCCCCGCAGCCTCGTGCGTAGAAGGATGCCGCCACGGCCTCGTCCTTCGGCGTCCCGAGCGCGTTCTCGTGAAGGAAGCCGAGGTTCGTGCAGGCGAGGGCGAAGCCGCGGGCGCAGCCCTCCTCGTAGGCCTTGCGCGCGCCGGTGAGGTCGACGGCGACGCCGCGCCCCTTCTCGCGGTTCAGGCCGAGGTTGAAGCAGCCTTCGCCGTCCCCCTTCGCGCAGGCCCTCTCGTACGAACGCGTCTCCTCGGCGGGGCCGGGAGGGACGGCGGAGTCGCCGGGAACGGCGGGAGCGGGCGGTCGGGCCGGCGGCGCGGAAGCGCAGCCGCCGAGCGCGCCGAGGAGCAGGGCGAGGGCCGCGACGCGAGCGAGGTGCATGACGGCGGTCCTCAGCGGTCGAACGACTCCGCGCGCCCCGCCGCCGAGAGAGGGACGAAGTAGCGCTCGGGCTCGGCCGCGATCTTCCTGTGGGCCTCCTCGAGGATCGTCTCGCCGGCGTAGCTCACCGCCGAGCGGAGGTGGCCGGCGATCCGCGCGAGGACGTCGACGACGCTCCCGACGTACGGGACGCGGACCGACTGCCCCTCGGCGGGCGTCGCGAGGGCGTCGGCGACGGCGGCGTCGCTGGCGCCGTCGACGACGGCCTCGGGCGACGTCATGCCGCGGTAGAGCTTCATCTTCTGCCGCGTCGCCGGGTCGTCGACGACGATGCCGGGCGACTCGTCGGTCCCGGAGAGGAGCGAGCCGAGCATGACGGTCGAGGCGCCGCAGGCCAGGGCGAGGAAGACGTCCTTGTCGTTCCGGATGCCGCCGTCCGCGATGATCGGGACCTTCCCCTCCGTCGCGAGGTACGCCTCGCGGACCGCCTGGAGCTGCGGGACCCCGGCCCCCGTCTCGAGGCGCGTCCGGCAGCCGCGCCCCGGCCCGACGCCGACCTTCACCGCCGCCGCGCCGAGGTCGGCGAGGAAGCGCGCCCCCTCGCCGGTCGCGACGTTCCCGACGACGAGCGGGATCCCGGGGAACCGGCTCCGGAACGCCGGCACCGCCTTCGCGAGGATCTCGGAGTGCGCGTGGGCGACGTCCATCAGGATCACGTCGACCTCGGCCTCGGCGAGCGCGGCGGCCCGCTCGAGGTAGTCGCCCGCGGCGCCGATCGCGGCTCCGACGCGGAGGCGCCCCCGCCCGTCCTTGACGGAGTAGGGCTTCCTCTTGAAGAGGTGGAGGTCGCGCATCGTGACGAGGCCGCGGATCCGCCCCTCGTCGTCGACGAGGGGCAGCTTCTCGACGCGCCGCTCCCACATCGTCCGCTCCGCCTCCTCCATGCTGACGGTCGGCGGCCGCGTGACGAGGCGCGCGAGCGGGGTCATCAGCTCCTCGACGAGGCGTTCGCCGCTCCCCTGCTCGAGGGGGAGGTCGCGCTGCGAGAGGAGGCCCGCGAGGCGCCCCGACCCCTTGGTCTCCTCGATGAGGATGCCGCTCGACCGGTGGCGCTCGATGAGGCGCCGGACCTCGGCGATCGTGGCGCTGCGGGGGAGGACGAGCGGCTTCTCGATGACGTACGAGTGGCGTGTCTTGACGTACTTCACGCGCGAGGCCTGGACGTCGATCGGGGAGCTGCGATGGAGGAAGCCGAAGGCTCCCTCCAGCGCGAGCGCCCGCGCCATCTCCTCGCCGACGACGGTGTCCATGTTCGCGCCGACGATCGGCAGGCCGAGGTCGAGGCCCGCGACGAGCGGCATCGAGAGGTCGACGGCGCGCCGGGTGGCGACCGGGCTCCGCTGGGGCCTGAAGAGGAAGTCGTCGAAGGTCCGGCCGAGGAAGAGGGGTTCCAGATCGCGCATCGGACGGATTGTTCCACTCCTCGTTCCTGTCTGCCGAGGACGTTTCACCCGCTGGCTCCGACGCTCCGCGAGGGCCGCGCCGCGCGAGAGGGGTCGTTCCCGCCGGTAGAATCGAGCCCGTCCCCCGACAGGAGCGGGCAGGAGAGGCGTCATTCGCGAGCTCGACGCGGCGACCGGGAACCGAAGGAGCGTCCCGAGCGGAACCGGGGCGTGCCTGCCGCTCGTCGCGCGTCTTCTCGCGGCCGCGGTCGTCCTGACGACGTCCCTCCGTCCCGCGGCGTCGTCGGCCCTCGACGCCGGCCGGCCCCTCTCCCAGCTGCAGGTCGACGCCTGGCAGACGGAGGACGGTCTCCCCCAGAACACGGTGACGTCGATCCTCCGGACGCACGACGGACATCTCTGGTTCGGGACTTATGACGGTCTCGTCCGTTTCGACGGCGCCCGATTCACGGTCTTCGACGGCCGCACGTCGCCGCTCCTCGCGACGGGTTCGACGTTCGCCCTGATGGAGGACCGGGCCGGAGCGCTCTGGATCGGCCGGAGCGAGAACGTCCTCGTCTTCAAGAACGGCGTCTTCCGGAAGGTCCTCGGCTCCGACGAGCTGGGGCAGGGGACGATCTGGTCCCTCTGCGAGACGCCCGACGGAACGGTCTGGGGCGGCTCGAGCAAGGGGCTCGTGCGCTGGCGGGACGGCCAGGCCACCTTTCTCGGGAGGCTCCAGGGCCTCCCGACCGCCCGCTTCCGGTCGGTCTGCGTCGACAGGGACGGGACCCTGTGGATCGGGACGAACGGAGCCGGGCTCGTCACGCTGCGCGACGGCGAGGTGTCCGTTCTCTCGACGAAGAACGGTTTCCCGAGCGACGAGATCGTGAAGGTCCTGCCCGACCCCGCCGGCGGGGTCTGGGTCGCGACGGCGGGCAGCGGTCTCGTCCGGATCGTCGGGAGCTCACGGCGCGTCTACGGCAAGGCGGACGGGCTGCCGACGGACCAGCTCACGGCGCTCGCGTTCGACCCGGATGGATCGCTCTGGATCGGCACCTGGGGCAGCGGGGTCTGCCGGCTCAGGCAGGGGGTCTTCTCCTGCCTCGAGCCTGGTGCGCTCTCGAACGACAAGATCTGGTCCGTACTCCCCGACGGCGAGGGATTCGTCTGGGTCGGGACCTGGGCCGGAGGGCTGAACAGGCTGCGCGACCGCCGCTTCCCGGTCTACGGGCTCCCCGAAGGGCTCTCGAACGAGAACGTCCGGTCCGTCCTTCACGGGCGGGACGGGAGCGTCTGGCTGGCCACGGCGGGAGGCGGGCTCAACCGGCTTCGCGAAGGGCGGGTCGACGTCCTCCGGAAGGCCGACGGCCTCCCGAGCGACGAGGTCTCGGCGCTCTGCGAGGACCGCTCGGGCGCCCTCTGGGTGGGCACGTTCACGTCGGGGCTCGCGCGGATCCGCGCGGGACGGATCGAGTCCTTCGGGAAGGCCGAGGGCCTTCCGGGCCTCGACGTGCGCGTCATCCTCGAGGACCGCCGGGGAACGATCTGGGCGGCGACGACCGCGGGTGTGGCCCGGTCTCGCGACGGCCGCCGGTTCGAGCCGTTCGAGACGCCCGAGTGGGTCGGCTTGAACGCCGTCGCCTGCGCCCTCGAAGACCGCAACGGCACCTTCTGGTTCGGAACCTCGGGAGACGGCCTCGTCCGGTACGACGCGACCGGCTTCCGCGTCCTGACGTCTCGCGACGGGCTCCTCAGCGACCGGATCTCGGCGCTCCACGAGGACGACGAGGGCGTCCTCTGGATCGGGTCGGCCTGGAGCGGCCTCAATCGCCTCAAGGGCGGGAAGATCACCTCGGTCCGCCCGGAGGACGGCCTCGCCGAGGGGCGGGTGCAGGTCATCCTCGAGGACCGGGCCGGGGGGTTCTGGTTCACCGGGAACAGGGGGTTCGAGCGCCTCGCCAGGAAGGACCTCGACGCCGTCGCGGACGGAGCGCCCCTCATCCTCCGACCGCTCTCCTTCGGGCTCGTCGACGGCCTCCGGAGCGCTTCGTTCGCGAGCGGTCAGCAGCCGGCCGGGTCGATCGGCCCCGACGGCCGGCTCTGGCTCCCTTCGTACCGTGGCGTCGTCGTCGTCGACCCCGAGCGGCTCCCGGCTCCTCCCCGGGCCCCGGGAGTCCGCCTCGAGGAGGCCCTCGTCGACGAGGCGTCGAAGGGAGCGGGGAGCACGCTGGAGGTCGACCCGGGCCGCCGGACGGTCGAGCTGCGGTACTCCCCCGCGACCCTGCAGCCGTCGGAACAGGTCCGGTTCCGGTTCCAGCTCGAGGGTTACGACCGCGCCTGGCACGACGTGGAGACGAGGAGGTCCGCCTTCTACACGGGACTTCCGCCCGGACGGTACCGGTTCCGCGCCGCGTGCCGGATCGGAGACGGGGCGTGGGGCGCGGAGGCGGAGCTCCTCTCGGTCGTCGTCCGTCCGGCTCTCCACGAGACGTGGTGGTTCCGGATGCTCGTGCTCGCCCTCGGCCTCGCCGGGGTCGCCGTCGCGGTCCGGCTCGGAACGGCGCGCCTCAGGCGCCGCCACCGGGAGCTCGAGCGGCTCGTCGACGAACGGACGGCGGAGCTGGGACGGGCGAACGAACGCCTGTCGAAGCTGTCGTTCTCGGACGCGCTGACCGGGCTCGCGAGCCGACGGCGTTTCGACGAGACGCTCGACGCGGAGTGGAGCCGGGCCATCGGCTCCGGGCGCCCCCTCTCGCTCGTCCTCGCGGATCTCGACGGCTTCCGCAGGTACGACGACGAGTTCGGGCGGGCGGCCGGTGACAGCTGCCTCGTCGACGTCGCGAGGGTGATCCGGTCGAACGTACGGCAGGCGGGAGACCTCGCGGCCCGCTTCGCGGGAGAGGAGTTCGCCCTCCTCCTCCCCGCCACGCCTCTCGCCGATGCGGTGATCGTCGCGGAGAAGGCGCGCGCGGGCATCGAGGCGCTCCGGCTGCCGAATCCCGGCGGACGGCCGTCCGAGTTCCTGACGGCGAGCTTCGGCGTCGCAACGGTCGTCCCGGAATCGGGAGGCGACGCGGTGCAGCTCGCCCTGGAGGCCGACGCGGCGCTCTCCCGCGCCAGGCGCGGGGGAATGAACCGCGTCGACTCCGCAGGCCCGCCGGGCCCCGTCGGTCCCTCCCCGGGCGGCGCCGGCGGCCCGGAGCGTGTCAGGATCCCGTAGTGGACGCGGCTCATCGCCCGGAGGTCCCGGTGCCCCGGGAGCGGGCTCACGGGGCGGCCGCGCGCGCCGCAGTCCTTCTCCTCGTCCTCGCGGCGGCGCTCCTCGCGCGGACCTGGATGACGTGGGCGAACCCCTTCGTCGACGGCAGCAAGGAGCTCCGGATCCCCGAGCGCGTCGCGCGAGGCGAGAGGCTCTACGCCGACGTCGTCTGCCACTACGGGCCCGTCCCGAACTGGCTCCACGCCGGCGCCTACCGGCTCCTCGGATACCGCGTGGCGACGCCGCTCGCGCTCCTCCTCCCGCTGGCCGCGCTCACGTTCCTCTCCCTCTTCGTTCTCGCCCGTTCCGCGGCCGGAGTCGAGGCGGCGGCGTGGGGAACGGCTTGGGGCATCGCCCTCGCCCTGGTCGCGCCGAACGGCGGTGCCCTCGTCCTCCCGTACAGCTACGCGGGAGCGCACGCCCTCGCCTTCGGCTCCCTCGGGCTCCTCCTCTCCCTGTCGCCGCGCCGTGGGCTCCTCGCCGCGGCGGCGGCGTGCTGGGCGGTCGCCCTCGCCGGGAAGCAGGAGTACGCCGTCGCCTCGATGGGCGCGAGCCTCCTCGCGCACGCCGTCGGACGGCCTTTCCCGAGGCTCGTGCCGCTCCGCGTGGCTCTCGCCGTCGCGGGCGGCTTCCTCGGAGGCATCGGGCTCTTCGCGTGGTCGCTCCGGGGTCTCTCCCCCGAGGCGCTCGCGCCCGACGGGCCGTTCATCCTCTTCGGCCTTCCGGAGGAGTGGCGCACGCTCTTCCGGCTCGTTTCCGGGCTCGACGACCCCGTCGGATCGATCCGCAGCATGGCGACCTCGGCGTTCCTCGTCCTCGTCGTCCTCGCCCTCGTCGAGGGCGCGGGGCGCGTCGAGGCACGGCTCGGGGCCGAGGCCCCGCGTCCCACCCTGCTCTTCCGCGGGGCCTTCGCGGCGGCGCTCCTCGCCGCCGTCGCGTTCCTCCTCGCGACCCCGCTCGGTATCGAGCTCGACAAGGCGCTCCCCCCGCTCCTCGCCGTCGTTCCCCTCGCCGCGTCGGTGGCGGCCGTTCTCGGCGCCCTCCGGGGAAAGGACGCGGGTCCGGCCGCCCGCGCCCGCGTGGCGCTCCTCGGGTTCGCGGGGCTCGCCTCCTTCCGGGTCTTCCTCCACGTCACCTACGGGTGGGTCGCGACCCCGTTCACCGCCTTCGCCGCGCCGGCCCTTTCCGCGTGTGCGGCCGTCGCCGCCTTCCACTGCCTGGCGCGACGCCGCGTCTACGTCGGCTTCGTGTTCGCCGCGCTCGTCGTGCTCCAGCTGGGCCGGACCTTCCTCCAGTCGGACCCAGAGCGGTACTCGGAGGTCCGCACGCCGGCGGGAGCGCTGCGGCTCCCGGCCGACCGCGCCGCGGCCGTCCGCGACG
>CAZNSS010000213.1:0-6882 GCA_964575465.1 uncultured Holophagales bacterium
GAGCGCCTGCCCGTAGCTCAGCTGGATAGAGCATCGGCCTTCTAAGCCGAGGGTCAGCGGTTCGAGCCCGCTCGGGCAGGCCAACGATTCCGGCCTCTCGCGAGTGGCCTGCCTTCCGGCGGGTCGCCCGGTCGGGGCGCTCGGGTCTCGTGCCGGCCCGCTCCTGGATCCGGCACGGCTTTCGGCCGCGGAGCCGGCGCCGTCAGGGCAAGGCGGCGGGCAGTGGGTCCGGCAGTTTCGCCATCCAGGTGCACTGGCACCGGGACGTCTTCCCGGTGATCTTTCGCCGATCGGAAGAAATCGTCCCCGTGTAGGTTCCGAGACCGGGCCGGTCGATCACGATCTGGTTCCCCTTGATCGACCGGATGCGAACGAAGTTCCGGTTGACGCCCGTGCCGCCGCCGGGGAAGTGCTTCCACTGCGCGTCGAAGGACTTGCCGTCCGGGAGGAGCGTCCAGGTCGCCTCCCAGCGCTCGCCCGTCGAGAGCATCGTGTCGACCACGCTCCAGGTCTGCTGCTTCAGCGCGAGCGCGATGTCCTCCCGGGAGTCGTCACTTTCCTGAGCCAGGGCGGGCGGCGCCGTCGCCGGGACGAGCGCCAGAAACGAGACGAGCCGTCGTGCCATGGATGCCTCTCCCTCTCTCCTCACGAGTGCTGGCCCCGGGCCGGAACGCGGTGGCTGAATCCAGAACACCCTCTCCGGCGCGGGCGCCGGGAGAGGCGAAACGAACGGGGCAGGCTTCCACGCGCGGACGAGCCCCTGACGGCGCGTCTCGCGCGACGGGCGCGCCCTCGGGGAGCCCCGGAAACGCGACCCGATCCCTTACGATCCCGCGGTGCCATCACGGGATGAGGTGACGCCGCGAGACCTCTGGCCGGAGGCCCGCGGGGCCCGGCTTCTCGCCGGGGCCGGGCTGGTCGGAGCGTTCGTCCTGGCGGCTGTCGGCCAGGCCTCGGTTCTGGAAGGCCGTTTCACGAGAGGCGCGGTCCTGTACGGAACCGCCGCCCTCCTCTTCGCGGTGCTCCTGCGCCTCGTCGAGGGACCCCGGCGCGCGACGCCGGTCGTGGCCGCTCCCGTGGAACGCGGGTTCCGATGGGGCTTCCTCGGCCTCCTTCCGCTCGCGATCGCGCTCCTGGGTTTCGTCGTGCGAGGCGTCCTCGTCCCCCGGCCGACGGTCCTCGAGCAGCGGCTGGCGGCCCCGGCCTGGATCCTCGCGCTGGGGCTGCTCCTCGTCTCGGTGCTCGGTGCCGTCCGGTGGAGGCCCGGCCGTCTCCGCGGACTTCGGGAGAAGGTCCGGACCAACGGGCTCGAGGTCGCCGCCGTCGGGTCCCTCGTTCTCCTCGCCTTCGCTCTCAGGACGATCGACCTGGCCCGGCACCCCTACCCGTTCATCAACGACGAGGGCCGGATGGGCCTCGAAGCCGTCTCCCTCCTGGCGGGACGGCACCCGAACCTCTTCGGAACGGGATGGGCCGGGATCCCGCTCATCGGGTTCCTCCCGTACAGCGTCTCGATCCTCGCTCTCGGACGTGCCGTCCTCGCCCTGAGGGCCGTCAGCGCCCTCGAAGGGACGCTGGGCGTCCTCTTCGTCTACCTGCTCGGACGGCAGATTGCCGGAAGGGCCGTCGGCTTCTTCGCGGCGGGGTTCGCGGCGACGCTTCCGCTTCACCTCCATTTCAGCCGCCTGGGGGTCTCCAACGTCGTCGACGGGCTGACGGGGCCCCTCGTCCTCGGGCTGACCTTGCGGGCCATCCGGAAGGGCCGCGTCGCCGACTACCTGTGGGCTGGCCTGGCGACGGGCGGGGCGCTCTACGTCTACCTCGGGAGCCGGCTCGTCATCGTCCTCGTGGCGGGAGTGCTGGGCTGGCAGGTCTTCCGGGAGCGCCGGTTCCTGCAGACCCACGGGGCTCACCTGCTCGCGTTCGCTGCGAGCTTCCTCTTCGTGACGGCGCCCACGGCGGTCTTCTTCGTGAAGTTTCCGGACGTCTTCATGGGCCGGATCCGCTCGCAGTCGATCCTCCACAACGGGTGGCTGCGCGACACGGCGGCGAGAACGGGCCGCGCGGAGCTGGACCTCGTCCTCGAGCAGCTGTCGAGCACCCTGGGCGGATACCTGGTGAATCCCGCCGTCGTGGGCTTCTTCAACTCGTCGCGCCCCTACCTCTTTCCCGTGGCGGCCGTCTTCTGCGTCCTCGGGATGGCCTACGCGGTCTCGAGGATCTGCCAGACGGGCTACCTGGCCCTCGTCACGTGGTACTGGGCGGTCGTGATCCTGGGCAGCGCCCTGATGGTGAGCCCGCCGAGCAGCGAACGCCTCGTCCAGAGCGTCACGCCGCTGGCCCTCTTCTTCGGCCTGGGCGTCTGGAAGCTGGCGGAAGGACTCTCGCGCCTCGGAGTGGCGCGGGGTCTCGCCCTGACCTGCGGTGCCGCCGCGGTTGCCGTGACGGGCCTCCAGGGTGTCGGCTACTACTTCGGGGACTACCGCTCGCGCGGGTGCTTCGGGAACGCGGTCGACGAGGCGATCCAGGAGGTCGCCGGGGAAGCGCGTCGGCTGGGTCCCGGGTATCGCCTCTACCTGATCGGCTTTCCCTCCGGGGTCGACAAGATCCCGAACTTCGAGTTCCTGCTGCCGGACATCCCGAAGGCGGACATCGCACGCGCCACGCCGGAGGTCATCGACCGGTTGCCCTGGGACCGGGGGGCGTTCTTCTCGGCTCTACCCGAACGGGAGGGGACCTTGCGCGCCCTCGCGCGCCTCGTGCCGGGCGGCGAGTGGAAGGCGGTCCGGCGGACCTGCCTGGACCAGGCCTGCTTCTTCGGATACGTCGTTCCGCCGGAACGCATGGCGGCAGCCGGTTCCGTTCGCGGGCCCGCGTCCCCCTCACGCTCGGAGGCTGCGGTGGCCGCTCTTCAGACGCTCGCGAGGCACGGCGCCCCCGCGGTGGCCGGGTCGCCGCCGAACGGCGGGGAGACCGTCGAGATCGACGGGGAGTCCGTCGAAGTCGGGCACTCGGACCTCGACAACGGCCGGATTCAGGACCTCTTCGACGGGAACCCGGACACCCTGGCCCGGACCGGGAGCTCCACGGTGTTCCTGGTGGACCTCCGGTTCGCGGCGCCGAAGAGGGCGTCCGGCATCGAAGTCACGACCGGGAGCATGAACGTGCGCCTGAAGGCGATCCTGACGGTAAAGGGGAGGAGCGAGACGGCCGTGTACGAGGAGACCTTTCCGCGGCTTCCGGCCGATCCCACGGTCGCGCTCGACTTCGGCGGGACTCACGAGGTCGAGACGGCGAGGATCGAGATCGCGAACGCCGACGGCGGCGACGGGCACGTTCACGTGCGCGAGCTGAAGTTCAGGTAGGTCCCCGCGCCGGGGAGAGACAGCGCCGGCACCGTCGGATCCGACTCCCTCCTCGCGCGCAGCCGAGCGGGACGATCTCAGGCCGGTTTCGAGCGGCCGTGGACCTCGAGGTCCCACAGGGCGCAGGCGGCCACCACCGGTCCGACGAGGACGCCGGCGAAACCGAACAGCTCGAGCCCGCCGAAGATGGCGAGCAGGGAGGCCAGCGGGTGCATGCCGTCCTGCGAGCCCTGAGCCCAGGGACGCACGACGTTGTCGGACAGGCCGATGAGGATCCCGGCGGCGCCCATCACGATGCCGCCGACCGCCTGGCCGGCGGCGAGCAGGCAGAGCGTCGCGCCCGTCAGGGCCGAGCGAGCATGGCACCCCTGACCGTGGCGCGCACCGACGCGAACAGGGCGTCGACGTCGGGGGCGGAGAACGGCAGCAGCGTGGCGAGATGCCCGGCGAGGGCCTTGCCGTCACGCCGGAAGAAATGGAGTACCGATGACGAAGAGGAACGCGGCGATCACCAGCTGGGGCGTGGCGGTGGCGAGCCCGCCGAGGACCTCGGCCAGTCTCGCCCCCCCTCCTGCGCGCTCGTGACCAGGGTCTCCTTGAGCTTCTCGGGCGAGCTCTCGAGGCCCGTCCTCTCGAGCAGGCCGCCCAGGCGGGCGAGCAGCGGGTCGAGCAGGATGGCGAACAGGCCCGACACGAGCACCGGCATCACCACTCCGCGGACCATGAAGAGGAAGAGGAGCGCCGAGCCGGCGATGACCAGCGAGGACGGTCGGTGCAGGGGCGGCGGAGAGGCGCTCATGCCCGAATGTCGCCTCAGCGGGGATGGCGACGGGCCGGCTGTTCACCGGGGCGTCTCCCGATCGCGAGCAGGCAGTTCCCGCGCGCGGCGGCCTCCTCCGGGAGACAGAGCACCACCTCTCTCGGGACGAGCCGACGGAGGAGGCGCGGGGCGTCGAGGTGCGCAGGGAGCTCCTCGTCCGGACCTTCCGGGTGGACCGAGACGGGGAAGCCGTGGACGGAGACGTCGACGCACCCGGCCCGCTCGAGGCAGGCGCGCGCGACGGAAGGGGTGAAGACGAGGACCTCGGGAACGCCGTCGCCGTAGACGACCGAGGAGCGCGCCGCCAGGCGCGCGAGCTCTCCCGGGCGTCCGTCGCGAAGGCTCTTCGACGCCGCCTGCCAGAGGTTCGGGAGGACGAGGGCGAGGCGGCCGCCGGGCGCCGCGACGCGGACGAGCCGGCGGACGAGCGCGGACGGGTCGGCGACGAGGCCCGCGACGTTGTGGAAGCAGAGGACGACGTCGAACGGCCCGAGGCGGCGCGGGAGCGGCTCGTGGAGGTCGTGCTCGAGAAAGGACAGGCGATCACGCGCGTTCGACCGCGCCGCCTTGCGCCGCGCGACCTCGAGCATCCCCGGCGAGACGTCCGCGAGCAGGGCGGTCGCCCGCGGGAATTCGCGCAGGAGCCGGAGCGTCCAGCGCCCCGTCCCGCCCCCCGCGTCGAGGATCCGGAGGTCCGCGCCCGGGTCGAGACCGTCGAGAAGGGTCCGGCGGAGGAGCGCGAGGAGGACGCGGTCGGAGAAGGCCCAGTAGGGGCGGTCGGCGACCGGGTCGTAGACGGCGGCGCGCCGGTCGAAGAAGGCGCGGACCTCGGCGCTCCGGCGCGACGGGTCGAGCTTCGGCCAGGGGAACGCGCGGGGCTCGCCTGCGGGCATGAAGATCGGGAGAATAGCGCTCACGCCGGAGGGAGGGCGAGGATGACGAAGGCGCGACCGTACGGCACCCACCCCGACGTCCCCGACCACCGGGACCACCGCTACGAGGCTCCCCGCCACGTCCGGCGGAATCTCCCGCGCGCGGTCGACCTCCGGCCCCACTGCCCGCCGGTCGAAGACCAGCGGCCGCTGAACGCCTGCTCGGCGCACGCGATCGGCGCGGCCCTCTGGTTCGTCGACAAGCGGCAGGACGGGTACGCCGCCCTCCCCTCGCGCCTCTTCCTCTATTGGATCGAGCGGGAGAGGGAGCACAGGGTCGGCGCGAACGCCCCCGTCTCGCTCCGCGACGGCTACAAGGCGGCGGCGCGAAACGGCGTCTGTCCAGAGAGCCTCTGGCCCTGGAAGCCCGAACGCTTCGCCGAGAAGCCTTCGAAAGCCTGCTTCCGCGAGGCGAAGAAGAAGAGGGCCGTCTCCTACCACCGCGTATCCCGCGACCTCGGCCACCTCCGCGGCTGCCTCGCCGAGGGGTTTCCGTTCACGCTCGGGATCTCGGTCCACGAGAGCTTCGAGAGCCGCCCGGTGCGCGAGACGGGTCGGGCCCCGATGCCGAAGCGGGGAGAGAAGACTCTCGGCGGACACGCGGTCCTCGTCGTCGGCTACGGGGAACGGAGTCGCCGGTTCCTGGTGCGGAACTCCTGGGGTCGGCGCTGGGGGATGAAGGGTTACTTCACGCTCCCGTTCGACTACCTCCTTCACCCCGACCTCGCCTGGGACTTCTGGACCGTGCGGCGGGTCTCCGAGAGCTCCGGGCGCGATACGATCTCGGGCTGAATGACGCTCTCTTCGGGAGACAAGCTCGGTCCGTACGAAATCGCAGCCCGCATCGGCGCGGGTGGGATGGGGGAGGTCTGGCGCGCCCGGGACACCCGGCTCGGCCGCGACGTCGCCATCAAGATCCTGACGCGGACCGGCTCCTCCGACGCCGACCGGATTCGCCGGTTCGAGGTCGAGATGAAGGCGGTCGGGCGGCTCAGCCACTCGAACGTCCTCGCCGTCTACGACGTCGGGAGCCACGACGGCGTCCCCTACCTCGTCTCCGAGCTCCTCGAGGGCGAGACGCTCCGGGACCGCCTCGACCGCGGGCCGATGCCGCTGAAGTCGGCTGCGGCCGCGGCGGTCGAGATCGCGCAGGGCCTCGCGGCGGCCCACTCGGCCGGCGTCGTCCACCGCGACCTGAAGCCCGAGAACGTCTTCCTCCTCCGCGACGGGCGGGTGAAGCTCCTCGACTTCGGCCTCGCCAAGCTCGTCGAGCCGCCGGCCCCCCTGTCGTTCGACGGCCTGAACGAGGCCGAGACGGCCGCGCGCCTCACCGTCTCGGGGATCGTCGTCGGGACGGTGCGTTACATGTCGCCGGAACAGATCCGCGGCGCGCCGCTCGACCACAGGTCCGACATCTTCGCCTTCGGCGCGGTCCTCTTCGAGATGCTGACGGGACAGATCGCGTTCCGGAAGCCGTCCGCGATCGAGTCGCTCAGCGCGACGCTCGCCGAGGACCCGATCGGCCGGCTCGACGACCCGTCCGTCATCCCGGCGGAGATCGAGCCGGTCCTGAGGCGCTGCCTCGAGAAGAACCCGGACGACCGGTTCCAGTCGGCGGCCGACCTCGCCTTCCAGCTCCGGGAGTACGCCGAGGGCTTCACGCAGACGTCGACCTCGCGCCGGCGCCCGGCGGTCGGAAAGCGCGCCCGGCTCGGGCGGATCGCCGCGGCGGCCGTGGCCGTCCTCGTCGTGATCGGCACGGCGG
>CAZNSS010000214.1:0-5510 GCA_964575465.1 uncultured Holophagales bacterium
TAGGTCCCGCGGAGGGCCGCGGCAGCGAAGGCGACCTTCCTCCCGCCGAACCCGATCTGCCGATCCTCACCTTCCCGGGCGTACCTGTCGTCGACGTCCTTCGTCTCGTCGTTGAGGATCAGCGTCCTGACCTCAAACCCCCGCTCCTGCCCCAGCTCGAGGAACGCGCGGACGAACTGGCGGTTGTACATCTCGATGCCGCCGTAGCCCGAGAACGCCCCGGGGAGGAGGAGGAGGACGCTCTTCACCAAGGCAGTTCCAGGTCGTTCTCGGCGACCCACGCCGAGAGCGAGGCGAGGGCAAAGATCCGCGAGGCCGAGACGGTGCCGTCGCCGACGAGAAATGCCCGCCACGTCTCTGCCGCCGGCTCGCGCCGCAGGATTCCGGCTGCCGGTCCCGGCAATCCGAGGAGGATCTCCTCCAACTTGCCCTTCATCGGCCCGCGGAACCAGTCGCGAAGCGGCAGGACGAAGCCCATCTTCGGTCGGAGGCCCGCCTCTCGCGGCAGGTCCGGGACGGCCTCGAAGAGGAGCGCCTTGTTCCCCTCGCCCTCGAGCTTCATGCCGCCCGGGAGCGAGAGGACGTACTCGACGAGCCTGTGGTCGAGGAGCGGGACCCGTACTTCCAGCGAGCTCGCCATCGACATCGCGTCGGTGTCCCTGAGAAGGGTATTACGGAGGTATCCCGCGAGGTCGAGACGGGAAAAGTCGTTCACGGCGTCGCCGCTCATTGCAGCTGAAACACGCGGACCCTCGTCTCCCGTGACACGGCGAAAGGCCGGCTCCGGCATGAGGCCTTCGATCTGGCGATCCGTGAGGTGGCTTCGAAGGGCCGCGTAGACGCCCGCCGGATCTCCGGCGGCCTGCGCGACGTCCACGCCCTTCCGCATTCGATGCGATGCGCTCGGTCGCGCCGCGCTCCCCGCCAGGAACGAAAGGAACGCCCTGGGAACGAAGGCTGCCGCGCCCGAGAGCTTGACGAGGCTCTCGAACTGCCGGAAGTTCGGATAGCCTGCGAACACCTCGTCGCCCCCGAGACCGGAAAGTGTCATCGAGAGCCCTTCGCGGCGGGCTGCGCGGGAGACGAGCCAGGAGTTCAGGCCGTCGCCCGAAGGCTGGTCCTGCGATCGGAGCGCCTCCGGGAAGCTCGCAGCCGCTTCATCTCCGGTGACCCGAACGGAGTGGTGAACGCAGTTGAAGCGCTTCGCCACCTCCTCAGCGTACTTCTCCTCCGAGAAGGCCGCCTCGTCAAAGACGACCGTGAACGTGTGGACCGGACGGCTTGCCTCCGCCGAGGCGAGAGCGGCGAGGGCGGAACTGTCTCCGCCGCCCGAGAGGAAGACCCCGAACGGCACGTCCGAGACGAGCCGCATCCGCACGGACTCGCGGAGGAGGCGCCGGATCTCGCCCACGGCCTCTGCCCGCGGAACGACCCTCGACGGGCCGGTCGGAAGGCTCCAGAAGCGCTTCTCGCGTGTCTCCCGGGCGTCGAAGACGAGTGTCGAGCCTGGCCCGAGCGACCGCACCCCTGCCACGAGCGTGTCCGGCTCCTGAACGGAGCCAAATCGCATGTAGCCGAGGAGGCCCCGAGGCGAAAGGACACGCTGTGCCGCCCCCACGGCGAGGAGCGTCCTCACCTCGGAGGCGAATGCGAGGCCGTTCGCTCCGGAAACGACGTAGAGCGGCTTGACGCCGAGCCTGTCGCGCGCGAGCAGGAGCCTCCGCTCACGGTCGTCCCAGAACCCGAAGGCGAACATGCCGCGGAAGCGTTCCACCGCTCCCTCGCCCCACCGGACGCACGCCTTCAGAACCACTTCGCTGTCCCCGGTCGAGCCGAAGCGCTCTCCGAGGCCCTCGAGCTCCCTGCGGATTTCCGCGAAGTTGTAGACCTCGCCGTTGTAGACGAGCTCGTAGCGACCGTCTGCCGTTCTCATCGGCTGCGCCGAGGCGTCGGTGAGGTCGATGATGGAAAGACGCGTGTGCCCCAGGACGCACGCCGGCGACGGGCCGCCCTCCGGCGCGCCGAGAGATGGGCTCCGCCAGGTCCCGCTCGCGTCCGGGCCGCGGTGCGCCATCGAGGCAACAGCGTCGACGAGCCTCAGGCTCGAGACCCAACCCGGCTCGCCAGCCGCCCCCAGGATGCCGCACACCTATTCTCGACCGATCTCTGCGAACGCAGCGATGCCTGGCCGTCAACGGCTCAGGGCAGGTAGAAATGGCCCCCGCGAGTCTTCACGTCGGCCCACGCGGCGCGGCACCTCGAGTGCTCGAGCGTCACACCGTGTCAATCGAACGCTCGGGTCCGAGGAGCTCCTCGTCGCCTTTACGAACGGCCACGAAGTTCGAGTAACCGAAGTACTCGCCATAGGAGGCAAGATCGACAGGCGACCGACCCCACCTCCGAAGCCGGGAGACGCGATAGCCGCACCCGTCGAGGAATCCGATCGTCGCAGCAAGCGTTCCGCCCGACGCGATCCAGTACGCCCCGTACTCGAACTGGACGACTCGGACACTGCCCCCCTTCAGGAGGTTCTCGGCTCCGCGCAGCACCTTCCAATCGAGCCCCTCGGCGTCGATCTTCAGGAGGTCGATCTCGGTCCATCCGAGGGCCTCACACTCTGAGTCGAGTGTGACGGCAGGGACGGATACGAGCTCGCCAACCGAGCTGCTCGTCCCGACGACCGAGGCATCGCCGGAGATCTCCGAACCGACCCCGAGATCCAGGAACTGCATGGTGCCGCACCCGTCCGAGACCGCCTTGGGCACGATGCGGACGTTCTTCCATTCGGGCGCATGCCGACGCAATTGTGACAACGCAGATGGGGCCGGCTCGAAGCAGAGCCCCGCGGCCGCTGGCGCGTACTCGAGGACGAGGCTCGTCCACGAACCGACGTTCGCTCCGACGTCGATGAAGCGGTGCAGCCTTCCGCTCAGTCGCCGGATCAGCCAGAGCTCGCCATTCGAGAAGGGGTTTGTGCCGTCGTTGAGTGCCGCACTAATCGCAGCGTCGCACTGATTCCTCACCTTGACGGCGACCCGTGTGAGCGCCTGGCTTCTACCGACGAGGAGATGCAGTCGATCGAGCCACGCCCCAATCCGCCTTCCGGTCGTCGTTTCGGAGCCCATGCTTCCCTTCTACGTCCGCGCGAGATCCGACGAGCGCCTGCCGTGGCGTCGACGCGATCTCTGGCGAAGGTCTCTCACGATCGGGCCAAGGACGAAGTGCCGCACTGAATGCCACCGCAACACTTGCACCTCGGCTCTTCTTCTCTCGACCCATTCGACGGTCCTGCTACCACCGCAGAGCCGTCCGGCCCTGCCCGCCAGGATCTGAAAGGCGACTTCAGGCGAAAACCACGCCTCCCAGGCGGCACGGGCCGCCCGTCCCATTGCCGCGGATCTTTCTGAGATCGACTCGAGCATCCCCGGCAGCCGCTCCACATCCTTTTCGGCAATTCGAAGGCTGAAGGACTTCCAGTCGGGGCCATCGGGCTCGACCCACTGGTCGGAGATGATCACCGGGACCCGTCCCGCCTTCATCGCCTCGAAGATCCTCATCGAGTTCGGACCCACGCCTCGGGGGCAGAGGACGAAACGCAGCAGTGCCAGATCGCTTCCATAGCGCGACCGATATGACTCATAGACCTCGGGTGCCTGATCGTATCCGCGGCCCGGCTCGGCCGTGGTGTCGCGCAGGAGCGCGTCGGGCCTCCCCAGTGCGAGGACTCTCTTGCGAACTGGATGTGTCTCGACCGAGCCGACGAACCCGTACAGGAACCGCGGTTCCGTCTCCGGGTCCGTGAATTGGATCGTCGTTGAGTTGGACCAGCGCAGGTAGAAGCCCGACCAGATGCGGCCGGGACGAAAACGGTTCAGGTCGATGGAGGGGTAGATCCCTGGAAGGAAAGGGATGACCCAGTCGCTCGAGTCGTAGAGCACGACTCGGTCGGGGAACTGTCGAGTGAGAGGGTGCCGGCGGATGTCTCGGTGGAGGGGGTCCCTCGATCCTACGAACAGGATGATGTCGGCCTCGTCCGCCACTCCACTCGCAAGTCGGTGCTCTCCTGCCTTGCCCTCAATTGCCGATCGCCGGACGATCTCGTAGTCGGCCATCATGTGGTCGAACCCTGTGGGGGCTGGCGATGGAGGAACCAGGTGGACGAGGCTCACCCCGTCCCCACTCCCACCGCCCACCCGCGGTTCTCGCGATACCACTCCACGATCCGCCCCACGCCCTCCGCGCACGAAACCTGCGGCGCCCACCCCAATTCTGTCCGAGCCTTCGTGATGTCCGCCCACGTTGCCGGCACGTCCGCGGGGCTCGCGGGCAGGTGCTCGACGGTCACCTTGCGGTCCACGGCCTTCTCCACGAGCGCGATGAAGTCGAGGAGGCGCACGGGGTGGTCGTTGCCGAGGTTGTAGGGACCTTCGCCGCCGCGGTCGAGGGCGGCGAGGGTCCCTTCGGCAATGTCGTCCACGTACGTGAAGTCGCGGGTCTGCGTGCCGTCGCCGAAGACGCGGATCGGGCGGCCCTCGAAGGCCCACTGGACGAAGCGGAAGGGGCTCATGTCGGGACGGCCGGCAGGGCCGAAGACGGTGAAGTAGCGAAGGACGGTGGACCGGATGCCGTGCAGCCGCTCGTAGACGCGGCAGAGCTCCTCGGCAGCGTGTTTCGACGCGGCGTAGGGGGAGAGGAGCCGGCCGGGAGGGTCGTCCTCGCGGAAGGGAATGCGGGGAGAGTCACCGTAGACGGAGGACGACGACGCGAGGACGAACCGCGGAACACCGTGCGCGCGGCAGGCCTCGAGGAGCGTGAGGGTCCCGAGAACGTTCGTCCGGTACTAGAGGCCTGGGATGTCCACCGACGGCCGGATCCCCGCACGGGCCGCGAGGTTCACGACGGCCGCGACGGGGCCGTCGCGCCTTGCCGTGGCGAAGGCGCGTTCCACGGCGCCCGGGTCCGCAACGTCCGCGCGCTCGAAACGGAAGCGCGGGTGGGGGACGAGGCGCGCGAGCCTCCACTCCTTCAGCCGCACGTCGTAGGCGTCGTTCAGGTCGTCGACGCCGGTGACCGTGTCGCCGCGCGCGAGCAGCCGCTCCGACACGGCTGCCCCGATGAACCCGGCTGCGCCGGTGACGACGACTCGCCTCATCACATCCGGAACTTCACGCCGCCCAGCACCCGCACGTCCCGCCACTTCCAGTCGTCGATCCCCTTGGCCGCGGCGTCTCCGAGGCCGTAGACGTACCGTCCGTCGAGCGTGAGGAAGACGCCGTTCCCGACCTCGAGCTGGGCTCCCGCGCCGACCTCGAGGGAGAACCAGTACTTCGCGAACTGGTCCGTTGCGCTCTCGGAGCCCGAGGCCTGAGGATCGCGGGTCTTCGAGTCGACGCTCAGGGAGATCGCGGTGTTCACTCCCGCGAGGACGAACGGGGAGACCTTCCCCGTCGCGAAGGTGTACTTCACGAGGAGCGGGATCTCGAGCGTCTCGAAGGTGTAGTCGGCCGAGA
>CAZNSS010000214.1:5610-6834 GCA_964575465.1 uncultured Holophagales bacterium
GTGTACTTCACGAGGAGCGGGATCTCGAGCGTCTCGAAGGTGTAGTCGGCCGAGACGTCGCCCTGGTAGTTCCCCTGGTCGTTCGTCCCACCCCAGTAGGTGTTCGTCGCCTCCCTGCGAACGTAGAGCACCTCGCCCTGCACCGAGAGCCCGCGGTACCACGCGCCCTCGGCGACGATGCCCGCCACGAACCCGCCCGAGGCGTCGGTCCCCTTCAGGATCTCGAGGTCCGTCGAGACGCTCGGGCTGGACCACCCGTAGCCCGCCTTCGCGCCGAGCCAGAACCCTTCCTGGGCCGTCGCGGGGAGGGCCCCGGCGAGCACGACGAGACACAGGACCAGGGGAGCTGCCGACCGCTTCATCTCACTGCCTCCTCGGGAGCGACGTGCTTTTCTTCGGGCCGTGCCGAGACGCTCGACGGCGCCTCGTCGTCCCGCCGGGCGACGAGAGTCCCGTCGAACGAGACGTTGAACTGGAGGAATGCCACCCCGCGCTCCGCGCAGACGTCCTCCACCTGCAGGACGGCCGCGCGCGGGATCGCCGTCGTCGTGACGATCACGCCCCCGACACCGTGCTTCTCGATGAGAGCGTCGAGCTCGGCGAGCGTGCCCAGGACGGGGAGGCCGTTCAGGAAGCGCCCCTGCTTCTCCGGGTCGTCGTCGACGAAGCCCACCGCGAAGAAGGGGCTGCTCGGCAGGGCCTGCAGCTCGCGGATGGCCATCGAGCCGCGGCGCCCCGCGCCGTAGAGCAGGACGCGGACGCCGGCCTCGGCCGAGCGCGCCTTCATCCACGCCAGCAGCCGGTACGAGCTGCGGCTGCCATTGGCGAGGAGAAGCAGGACGACCGCGAAGACGACGAAGAACGACGCCGGCGCCTGCCCACCGAACGCGAAGTAATCGACGGCCATCGCGCCGGCACTCGTCAGCACGACCGCGCCCGTGGGCCGCACCAGGTCCTCCAGCGTCGCGTGCCGCCAGCGCCGCCGGTAGAGACCGAAGAGGACGAACGTCACGAGGACGAGGAACGGGACGATCGCCCCCATCTCACGGGCGAGGTCGCGGTGGGCCTTCAGCTCCCAGTCGTCCCACTTCAGCCCGATCGCCACGTAGACCGCCCCGACGGCCATCAGGAGGTCGACGAAGACGATGAAGAACCCCGACTTGAGGGCGGGGATGTCGTAGAGCCGGAGCATCGTGCCCCGGCGGACGAACGCGAGCTCGTCGT
>CAZNSS010000215.1:0-6783 GCA_964575465.1 uncultured Holophagales bacterium
CCCGGCCAGCGAGACGGCGAGCGGGGCGAAGGAGCCCCTGCGGGCGCGGTAGCCGAGCCGCGTGAAGCGCAGGAGCCCGGGGACGACGAGGTGGTCGAGGGCCGCCGTGACGATCGAAGGCTCCGGCGCCTCCGGCTCGCGGGAGAGGGCGTCCTTCAGCCCCTCCACCGCCCTGCGGCCCACCCCCTCGAGCGTGGGGCGAAGGAACGGCTCGGCGAGCGACGACGGCCCGAGGAACGTCAGGTCGGCCGTGTAGTCGATCCGGGTCCCGCCCGGTGTCGCCTCGAAGCGGATGTCGTCCACCGCCCGGATGCGATCGCCCTTCCCCTCGAGGACGACCCGGTGGGGAGGCTCGAAGAGCGTCACGACGTACTCCATCGGCGTCGTGAACGGTCCGAAGGCGACGTCGAGCCGGAAGCGCGAGCCGGAGCCGACGGGCTCGTCGGCGAGCCTCACCGAACCGGAGATCCCCGGGTCCCACTGCTCGATGTTCGCGAAGTCGCTCGTGTAGGCGAACGCCTCTTCGACGGGGCGGGGGACCTCGACGACCTCGTGGAGACGGATCATGCGGGCCTCCTCCCCATCATCCGCCCGAGAAGGCTCCTCAGCGGCTTCCTCGTCGACCAGTCGTCGAACAGGCTGTAGGCCACCGGCGTCCCGACGAGCGTGAGGACGAGCGCGAGCGTCTGCCCGCCGATGATGACGCTCGCAATGGCCCGGTTCGTCCCCGAGCCGACACCGGAGGAGGCGACGAGAGGGAGCATGCCGGCGACGAAGGCGAGCGTCGTCATCAGGATCGGCCGGAGCCGGTCCCGGTTCGCTCGGAGGATCGCCTCGCCCCTCTCCACGCCCTGGTTCCGGAGCTGGATCATGTTGTCGATCTGCAGGATGCCGTTCTTCTTGACGATGCCGAAGAGGACGAGGATGCCGAGCGACGAGAAGATGTTGATCGACTGGTTCAGGACGACGATCGACAGGAGCGCGAACGGCACGGTGAGCGGCAGCGCGAGGAGGATCGAGACGGGGTGGACCCAGCTCTCGAACTGCGCCGCGAGGATCAGGTACATGAAGATGATCGAGAGGACGAACGCAGTGAGGAACGCCGACGCCGCCTTCCCCTGCTCGCGCGAGCGGCCGGTCAGGCCCGACGTGTAGCCCGCCGGCATCTTCAGATCCTTCGCCTTGCCGGTGAGGGCGTCGATGACCGTCTGCGAGGAGTAGCCGGGCTTCACGTTCGCCGTCAGGAGGACCTGCCGCTGGCGGGCGATCCGGTTGACGAGGGACGGCCCCGTCCCTTCCTCGAGCGTGACCACGTCGCGAAGGGCGACGGTCCCCTTCGCCGCGGGGACGCGGGCCTGGCCGAGGGCCGCGGCCGAGGAGCGGTCGCGCTCCTCCGCGCGGGCGCGCACCTCGTACTGCTCGCCCCCCTCGTAGTAGTCGGAGACCTTCTGCCCGCCGACGAGGACGTTCAGCGTCGTGGCGAGGTCCTGGACGTTCACGCCGAGGTCGGCCGCCTTGGCGCGGTCGATCCGCGCCCCGAGCTCGGGCTTGCCCTCGATGAGGTTCGTGTCCACGTCGACGACGCCGGGGACCGCTTTCATCGTCTCGAGGAGGGCCCTGGAATATTCGCCGAGCTGCTTCAGGTCGGGGCCGCCGATCCAGAACTGGATCTCGGCGTTCGAGCCGCCGCGAAAGGCGTTCACGGGCGTCACCTGCGAGCGGAGGTTCAGCCGCGCGTACTGCGGCAGCACCTCGTCGCGAACGCGGTCCATGATCCGGAACTGGTCTTCCTTCCGGTCGTGGACGGGCGCGAGCTTCACGTAGACCGACCCGAGGTTCTGGGTCCTCTGGGCGTCGTCGCCGATCGTCAGGAGCGTCGCGGCGACTCCCGGGATCGGGCGGATCCGCGCCGCGATCGACTCCAGGATCGTCCGGGTCGTCTCGACGCTCGACCCCTCGGGGGCCCGGACGATGACGTCGAACTGCCCCTCGTCGTCCACGGGGAGGAAGTTCTTGTTGGCGACGATGCCGAGCGGGACGGTCGAGGCGAGGACGAGGGCCATCACGACGACGACGGCCCAGCGATGGGCCATCGACCACTCGAGGATCGTCATGTACGCCTTCTCGACCACCGGGTAGAAGCCGCGCTGGCGCGAGCTCTCCTCCCCTTCGACGTCGTCGTGCCTGAGCCAGCGGGAGGCCAGCATCGGCGTCAGCGTGAAGGCGACGACGATGGAGACGCCGATGGCGAAGGCCATCGTCACGCCGAACGACGCCATGAACCGCCCGACGATCCCTCCCATGAAGGCGACGGGGAGGAAGACGGCGATGAGCGAGAGGCTCATCGCGACGACGGCCATGCCGATCTCCCGCGTCCCCTCGATGGCGGCCTGGACCGGGCCGACACCCTTCTCCTCCATGTGCCGGAAGATGATCTCGAGGACGACGACGGCGTCGTCGACGACGATGCCGACGGCGAGCGTCAGCGCCAGGAGCGTGATGACGTTCAGCGAGTAGCCCATCGCGTCGATGGCGGCGAACGTGGCGATGAGCGAGGCGGGAATGGACACGGCCGCGATGAGCGTGGGCCGGAGCTTCCGCAGGAAGGCCCAGACGACGAGGGCGGCGAAGATCGACCCGAGGACGAGGTGCTCCTTGACGGCGTCGACGGCCGCGACGACGTACTCGGACTGGTCCCGCACGAGGTCGGTCTTCCACCCCTTCGGGAGCTGCTCGTTCAGGCCGTCGATCCGCTCCTTCAGCCTCTCGACGACCTCGATCGTGTTCGTTCCCGACTGCTTCCTCACCTGGAGGACGACGGCGGGCGTGCCGTTCAGGCTCGCGAGCGTCTCGACCTCGGCCTCGGTGTCGCGGATCGTCGCGACGTCGGCCACGCGCACCGGCTCGCCGCTGCGGACGGCGACGGGAATCGACCCGAGCTCGCCGGGAGTCGAGACGCGGCCGTAGGTCCTGAGCGTGAGGTCCTTCACCCCCTGCTCCACCTTGCCGCCCGGCACCTGGACGTTCTGGGTCTGGAGCGCGCGGACGACGTCGGCCACCGTCAGGTCGAGCCCCGAGAGGCGGTTCGAGTCGACGACGACGTTCACCTGCCGGGCGCGGCCGCCGACGACGCGGACCTGCCCGACGCCGAGGACCGACTCGAGGGCGCGCCGGTACTTCTTGTCGGCGAACTCGGTCAGCTCGCGGATCGGCGCCGGGCCGGAGAGGACGACCGAGAGGACGGGCGTCGCGTCGGGGTCGATCTTCTCGATCACGGGCGGGTCGGCGTCGCGCGGAAGGTCGGCGAGGACGGCGTTGACGCGGTCGCGCACCTCCTGCGCGGCGACGTCGCCGTCCTTCTCGAGGACGAACTGGACGGTGACGACCGAGACCCCCTCGGCGGAGACCGAGATGAGCTGGTCGATGCCGCTGATCGTGTTGACGGCCTCCTCGATCTTCTCGGTCACCTCCGTCTCGATCTCCTCGGGAGCGGCGCCGACGAGGCGGGTCGAGATGGAGACGAACGGGAAGTCGATGTTCGGGAAGCGGTCGACGCCGAGGCGGCGGTACGAGAAGAGCCCGATGACGACGAGGGCGAGGACGATGACGGCCGCGAAGACGGGCCGCTTGACGCAGAGCTCGGCGAGCCTGTTCACGAGGGGGACCTCACCGCCGTGCCGCGGCCCGCTCGAGCTCGACGCGCGCGAAGAGCCCGGGACGCAGGCGCCCGTCGCGGTTCGGGAAGAGGGCCTCCACGGCGAAGGTCCGGCTCGCCGGGTCGAGGGCGGGGACGACGACCGAGACGGTGCCGTCGAACGTCTCTCCCGGGTACGGGTCGACCGAGGCGCGGACCTGCGCGCCGGTGGCGACGGCGCCGAGGTAGCGCTCGGGGACGCGGAAGCGGAGCTTCAGGGGCGCGGTCTGGACGACGACGAAGGCCACCGTCCCCTCGCCGAGCCGCTCGCCGACGTCGGTCTTCCGTTCGAGGACGACGCCGTCGATCGGCGAGGTCAGGACGGCGTCCGAGAGGCGCTGCCGCGCGAGGTCGAACGCGGCCTGCGCGGAGAGGCGGGAGGCCTTCGCACCCTCGAAGGCGGCCTGCGAGCGCTCGAAGGCGGCCGGCGACACCGACTGGCGCCCGACGAGCTCCTTCTTCCTCGCGTAGTCGCTCTCGGCCTCGGCGAGGACGGCGTTCGCGCGGGCCACCTCGGCCTCGGCGCGGGCGACGTCGAGCTTCAGGTACTCGGTCTCGAGAGTCAGCATCGGCTGCCCCGCGGCGACGCGCGCTCCTTCGTCGACGAGGACCTTCGCGACGCGCCCGGTCACCCGCGCGACGAGCGCGGAGCGGACCGGCGGCACGAACTCTCCCGTGGCGAGCAGGACCTTCTCGCCCGCCGCCGCGGCCGCCGGCCCCTTCGGCTCCGCCAGGACGGTCTCGAGCGGCTTCACGTCCTCAGGGAGGGGCGCGGGGGAGGCGGACGGGCCCTTCGCCGCTTCCTTCCCGGCTTTCGGGCCGCACGAGGCGAGGGAGGCGGCGAGGGCGAGGGCCGCGAGGGCGGCCGCGCGGGCGGGAAGGCTCATCGGGAGGTCTCCTTGCGGACGGCGGGGGAGAGGGCGCCGGCCGCGTGGAACGCGCGGACCTCGGCGAGGAAGAGGCCGAGGCGGGCGGCGATGCGGCCGCGCCGCGCCTCGGCGAGAGACGTCTCGGCGGACTGGACGTCGAGGGTCGTCAGGAGCTGGTTGCGGTACTGGTCGAAGGTCTGGTCGTAGTCCGCCTGCGCGGCCGCGAGGCGCTCGTCGGCGAGCTTCGTCTGCGCCCGGGCCGACTCGACGGCGCTGAGGGCGACGTGGACCGCCTCCTTCGCCTGGCGGCGCAGGTCCTCGAGCGCGAGCCGGGCCTGGGTCTCGCGTTCGCGGGCATAGGCGACGCGCGCGGCCGTCTCGCCCCCGCGGAAGACGTCGACGGAGAGGCGGAGGGCGCCGTAGCCGTACTCGTTCACCGGGAAGGCGCGCTTCTGCCTGACGTATCCCCCCTCTGCGAAGAGGACCGGCAGGTAGGCCCCCTGCTGCTTCTTCACCTCGAGCGTCGCGGCCGCCAGGTCGAGCTCGGCGCGCTTGATGTCGGGGCGGGCGAGGGCGGAGGCGACGAGCTCCTCCTCGGCTCCCGGCGAGGGGAGGATCGCCGACGTGGCGTCGACGTCGACGGGGCCGTCGAGCGCGAGGGCGACGCGGAGCCGGCCGATCGCCTCCTCGAGGTACTGGCGGGCCGAGACGAGCCGCTCCTCGGCGGCCTTCCCGTCCGCCTCGGCCCGGAGGAGGTCGACGCGTGTCGTCTCGCCCGCCTCGAAGAGGTCCTTCGCCTGCCTGCTCCGCCGCGCGACGAGCTCGACGTTTCGCGTCTCCACCTCGACGAGCGCCTCGCTCCCCGCCGCGGCGGCGAAGGCCGACGCGACCGAGAGGAGGACGTCCTCCTGCGCCCCGCGACCCGTCTCTCGCGCCCCCTCGACGGCGAGCTTCGACTGGTCGTAGGCCCGCTTCTCGCGGAGTCCCGCGAAGAGGGGCTGCGTCGCGACGATCCGGTAGTCCCAGTCGTGCTTCGGGAGGACGAGCCGCTCGTCCGGCGGCTCGCCGAACGAGACCTCGGTGCTGTTCAGGCCGAGGTTCCCGAAGGCCGCGACCTTCGGCAGGAGGGCCGAGAACATCGCCTTGCGCTGGGCCTCGGCCGCCGGGAGCTCGCGCCGGGCCCGTTCGAGCGCGAGGTTCGACGAGAGGGCCCGCTCGAAGGCCTCGGCGAGCGTCAGCCCCTCCCCGCGGGCGGGCGGCGTCGCGGCGAGGAGGAGGGTGGCCGCGGCGAGGGCGGCGAGGGGGCGTCCGTTCAAGAGGTCCTCCTGGTGACGATTCCCGAGACGAGGGCTCCGGCGACGAGCCGGACGTCGTCCTCCACCGGGACCGGTTCGGTCTCCCCCAGCCTCCTCAGGATCACGCCCGCGAGCCCCTCGGCGAGGAAGAGCGCGAGGCGGTCGGCCCGGAAGGGCCGCACCTCGCCGTGCGCCTGGGCGTCCACGAGGAACGACGTGAGGAGGTCGAGGTAGGCGAGGTAGAGCGGGTGACAGTTTCGCGAGAGCCGGGCGGAGCGCTCGGGGGCGGGGCCGGGGTGGGCGACGGAGACGAAGAGGCGGAGGAGGTCGCGCCGCCGCTCGAAGAACTCCACGTGGACGCGGATCGCCCCCTCCAGTCGCTCGGAGACGCTCCCTTCGCGGCCGAGCGCCTCGGCGACGGCCGGCTGGAGCTCGGAGAAGGCCGCCTCGGCCACGTGGACGACGAGGTCGTCCCGCCCCTCGAAGTAGAGGTAGAGCGTCCCCTTCGCGAGGCCCGCCTCGTCGGCGATCTCCTGCATCGTCGCCCCCTCGAGCCCCTTGCGGGCGACGACGCGCAGGGCGGCCTCCCCGATCTCCCGGACCCTCGTCGGCTCGAGGGCTTCTTTCAGCATCCTGGGTACGGGCGCCATTTCATCCTTTCGCTGACCACGAAGTCAGCGAGAATACGCACACAATCGAGAAACGGTTTCAAGAATCGGTTGACGTATGTAAAGTCAAACGGGCGAATGTCTTGCGGGATGCGGGCCGGGGCTGTCCCCGGCGCCGTGGCCACCGCAGGGGCGAGATCGTCCGCGAAAGCGGCTCCGGCTGCGTTAGTCTTTCCGGCTGTCCGAATTCAACGACCGCGCACTCAGAGGAGGAAGACCATGACCCACGGGATCACCGCGACGCGCCTCGCCTTCGC
>CAZNSS010000216.1:0-6770 GCA_964575465.1 uncultured Holophagales bacterium
CCTCCCGGTGAAGAACGCGCGGCCCGACGGGGCCGCCGTCGCCGTCACGCTCTTCTGGAACGACGTCCGACGCGGGGCCGTCGAGCTGCCGCACGGCGGCTGGCGGGCGATCCAGCTGGGCGTCGACGGCCCGGGCGTCCTGCGCGTCGTCCCCGCGAGGACGATCCTCCCCCTCTCGCGGACGGACGGCCGAAGGCTCGGGATCGAGACCGGGCCGCCCGTCATCCTGCCGTGACCGAGATCCGGTTCCACTCGGGCGACCCGCGGCGGCGGCCGAGGGCCTGGAAGCTCGACGAACGCCAGGGGCGCGTCGCCGCGACCCTCCTCGTCCTCTCGGGGACGCTCGTGGCGATCGGGCTGTTCGGCGCACCCGACCTCGCCGCCTGGGTCGTCCGGTCGGCCGAGCGGATCGCCCTCCGGGAGACCGCCGAGCGGGGACTCCTCGCCTTCGACTCGGTCCGTCTCCGTTTCGAGCGCCTCGAGAAGCGCGTCGCCGCCGACGAGCTCTTCCTCGCCCGCGTTGCCGCCGTCCTGGCGCTCCCCCTCCCCGAGGGCTTTCCCGAGGAGGCGCTCCGTTCCGAGAGCGCGACGCCCACCGAGCTGGAGGTCGAGGTCCATCGGCTCACCCGCAGGCTCCGCGCCATGGAGACGTTCCGCAGGAAGGTCGCCTCCGCGGAGACGGCCGACCCGGCCAGGATCCCCTCCCGCTCCCCGATCGAGCCGACCTCCGCCGTCCCGATCTCCGCGTTCGGCCCGCGCATCTCCCCCCTCACGCACCGCCCCGAGTTTCACGCGGGCCTCGCGCTCGCCGCGGTCGCGGGGACCGCCGTCCTCGCGCCGGCGGGAGGACGCGTCGTCTTCGCCGGGAGGGTGCCGGGAAGCGCCGGGGCCGCCTGGAGGACGTTCGGCACCGTCGTCGTCCTCGCCCACGACGAGAAGACCCGGACCCTCTACGGCTACCTCGGGAGCGTTCGCGTGAGGCGCGGCCAGGCAGTCCTCCGCGGCGACACGCTCGGGGTCGTCGGCGCGAACCGCTTCTCGCCGACGCCGCAGCTCCACTACGGCGTCTGGAAGAGCGACGGCAGGCGCTGGGTCCCGGTCGACCCGAGGCTCCACGTCCTCGACGCGGAGTGGATCACCCCCGCCGAGGTGAAGAGCCCGGCCACGCCCCCGCGCGACGCCGAGCTGCCGGACGCGTTCCGCTAGGAAGCGTCACGCCCGGGCGAGAAGGTCGAGGACGCGCCGGGCGTCCTCCGGCTCGTTCGCGACGTGAGGCGACAGCCGGAGGAAGCCGGCGCGCGCCGAGCAGGCGACGCCGTTCGACTCGAGGTGCCGCATCGCGCGGCGGGCGTCGCTTCCCGCCGGCGGCCGTGCCGCGAGGATCCCGGAGCGGACCTCCTGGCCGTGGAGGACCGGCTCCCACCCGATCTTCGGGAGCCCCTCCTCGAGGAGCGAGAGGACGGCGCGGATCCGCCGCGCGACCGCCTCGCCCCCGATCTCGAGGAGGAGGCGGATCGAGGCGTCGAGCGCGAAGACGCCCGGCATCGGCAGGGCGCCGATCTCGAACCGGCCGGAGTCGTCGACGTACTCGGGCCGCTCGCCGAGCGCGTACTGTGCCGGGTGCGAGCGCTTCAGGTTGAGCCATCCCGACGGCGGCCGGAGGCGCGCGCGGAACGAGGGCGTCGTGAAGAAGAGCCCGCACCCCTCCGGCCCGAGCATCCACTTGTGGCCGTCGGCCGACAGGAAGTCGGCGCCGAGCGCGTCGACGTCGACCGGTATCGCCCCGGCGGCCTGGATCGCGTCGAGGCCGAACGCGATCCCGCGCCCGCGGCAGAACGCGCCGACCTCGGCGGCGGGCGCGACGAAGCCGGTGTGGTACGCGACGAGGGAGAGCGAGACGAGGCGCGTCCGCCCGTCGCAGGCCGAGAGGACCTCCCCGGCCCCGTACGCGCCGTCGCGCGTCGGGACCCGGCGCACCTCGACGCCGTGCCTCGCGAGGTCGAGCCACGGCGCGAGGTTCGCGGGGAACTCCGACTCCGTCGTCACGACGACGTCGCCGGCCTTCCAGTCCAGCCCCTGCGCGACGAGCGAGAGGCCGTACGTGGTGTTCGGGACGAGGGAGACGGACGACGCGCCCCCGAGCTTCTCCGTCGCCCCGAGGAGGAGCGCCCCGGCCTCGCGGAGCCTCCTCACGCGAGCCTCGAGGTCGGGGAAGGCGAGCGGCCCGCGCGCGGAGAGGAGCGCCGCGTACTCTCCGAGCGCCGCCGCCGCCCGCGCCGGGAGCGGCGAGACGGCCGCGTGGTTCATCTGGACGGTCCCGAGGCGGGACGGGAACTCGCGGTCGAGGGATTCGCGCGTGAAGTCCATGTCAGAAGCTCCGCTGGGCGGCGAGGAACGCGTCGAGGTTGCGGCGCACCTCGTCCACCGAGTCGCCCCCGGTCTTCTCGAGGAGCGCGTTCGCGAGGACGAACGCGAGCATCGCCTCGGCGATGACGCCGCAGGCCGGGACGGCGGTGACGTCCGAGCGCTCGTACTGCGCCCGGTGCGGCGCCTTCGTGTCGAGGTCGACGGACGGCAGCCCCTCGCGGAGCGTCGCGATCGGCTTCTGGAAGACGACGACGAGGACGTCCTCTCCGTTCGTGATCCCTCCCTCGAGGCCGCCGGCGCGGTTGCGGGGGCGGTGGAAGCCGCGAGCGGCGTCCCACTCCACGGGATCGTGGGCGAGCGAACCGGGCGCGAAGGCGTTCGAGATCCCCGACCCGATCGCGACGGCCTTGACCGAGGGGATGGAGAGGATCGCCTGGCCGAGGATCCCGTCGAGCTTCCGGTCCCAGGAGACGTGCGACCCGAGCCCCGGCGGGACGCCGCGGGCGGCGACGAGGATCGTCCCGCCGAGCGTGTCGCCCGCCTTCGCGGCGGCGTCGACCGCCTGCGTCATCTTTTCCTCGAGCGACGGGTCGACCGCCCGGAACGGCGAGTCCTCGCGCACCGACGCGAGGCTCGCGAACGACCACCCCTCGCGCGGCTCCTCGCTCGAGACGGGGCCGACCGAGAGGACGCCGCTTCTCACCTCGATTCCGAACGCGCCGAGGAGCTGCCGGCAGACGGCGCCGGCGGCGACGCGCATCGCCGTCTCCCGCGCGCTCGCCCGCTCGAGGATGTCGCGCAGGTCGTGGCGGCCGTACTTCAGGCCGCCGGGGAGGTCGGCGTGGCCGGGGCGCGGCGAGGAGAGGCGCCTTTTCGCGGCCGCCCCGGCGTCGATCTCCACCGGGCCCATCACCTTCTCCCAGACGCCGTGGTCGAGGTTCTCGACCGTCATCGCGAGAGGCCCGCCGAGCGTCTCGCCGCCGCGGAGCCCGCCCGTGAACCTCACGCGGTCGCGCTCGATCTTCATCCGCCCGCCCCGGCCGTAGCCGTGCTGGCGGCGCGCGAGGTCGGAGTCGATCGCGGCGACGTCGAGCTCGAGGCCCGCGGGGAGCCCCTCGAGGATCGCCGTCAGGAGCGGCCCGTGCGATTCGCCGGCGGTCAGGAGGCGGAGGCGCGACATGCGGGGGAGTCTAGCGAACGTCACTTCCCCGGCAGCTTCACGCGGAACTCGTAGAGCCCGTCCTTCCGCTTCTTCAGCTCCTCGAGCGCGGGGCTGCAGCCGCACTCGGCCCTCAGGGTGTCGAGGAGGGGGACGATGTCGGAAGGGCCGGAGGCGAGACCGGTGACGGCCGTGCCTCCCGGGACCGGCTTGCGGTCGAGGATGACGGTACGAACGGGGGCCGGCGCCGGCGTCGGGGTCGCGCCCGGGGGCGGCGTCCAGCCCGGGGGAGCCGCCGTCGGCGTCGCCTTCGGCTTCAGCCCGAGGATCCGGACCTCCTTCGTGTCCCCCTCGGCGACGACGACCCTGACGACCTTCGGCTCGTAGCCGGGCTTCTCGACGCGCAGGGTGTACGTCCCCGCGGGGAGGTCGTCGAGGACGAGGCCCTGCTGGAGGGCGTCGGTCGTCCCCACGGGCTTCTCGTCGAGGAAGACGGACAGCCCCGGCTGCGAGATGACGCGGACCGTCGAGAAGCCCTTCGGGCGGGAGATGACCCCCCACTTCGGAAGCTCCTGCGGGGCCGCGGCGCCGGGCGCGCCGACGAGGAAGATCGCCGCGGCGAGCGCGGCGGAGAAGGTCGGGGGGGCGGGCCGCACGGGGCCATCGTATGCGCGCGCGCTCCCCGGGGCGAGCGGCTTCCGGTATCCTCCGGCGTTCCGGCCGCGGGCCGGGGAGACTGGGGGCCCGATGCACTGGAAGACGTTCGCAACGGTCTTCGTCACGGTCTTCGTCGCCGAGATGGGCGACAAGACGCAGCTGGCGACGCTCCTCTTCTCAGCGGACAGGCAGGTGAGCAAGTGGGCCGTCTTCGCCGGGTCGGCGCTCGCGCTGACCGCCGCGGCCGGGATCGGCGTCCTCGTCGGCTCGGAGCTCGAGCGGTTCATCTCGCCGAAGGTCCTGAAGACGGTCGCCGGGATCGGCTTCCTCTTCATCGGCGCCTGGACGCTCTTCTCGAAGTAGCGAGGCCGTCTCATGGCGGGCGCGGAAGCCCCGCCTCCGGTACGATTCCCGACGGGGCGGCCCCCCGCGGACGGCGCGGGCAGGGCGGCCCCGTCAAGGAGCCGCGAACCCCGCATGAGAAAGCCCGCTGCCTTCCTCGCCCTCGCGACGGCCCTCTCCCTCGCCGCGCCCGACACCCTCGCCTGCACGAACATCCTCGTGACGAAGGGGGCCTCGGCCGACGGCTCGACGATGATCACGTACGCCGCCGACAGTCACGAGCTCTACGGCGAGCTCTACTTCACCCCCGCCGCCGTCCACGGCTTCGGCGCGATGCGCGAGATCGTCGAGTGGGACACCGGCAAGACCCTCGGCCGGATCCCGCAGCCCCCGCAGACGTACCAGGTCCTCGGGAACATCAACGAGCACCAGGTCTCGGTCGGCGAGACGACCTGGGGCGGCCGCAAGGAGCTGAAGGGGCCCTCCGGCATCCTCGACTACGGCTCGCTCATGTGGCTCGCCCTCGAGCGCGCGAAGACGGCGCGCGAGGCGATCGAGGTGATCACGAGCCTGACGGACGAGTTCGGCTACGCCTCGACGGGGGAGTCGCTCTCCATCGCCGATCCGAACGAGGTCTGGTTCATGGAGATCATCGGCAGGGGGGAGAAGCAGAAGGGCGCCCTCTGGGTCGCCGTGAAGCTCCCCGACGGCACGATCTCCGGCCACGCGAACCAGCCGCGCGTGCGGCAGTTCCCGCGGAACGACCCGAAGAACGTCCTCTTCGCCAAGGACGTCGTCTCCTTCGCGCGCGAGAAGGGGTGGTTCACGGGGAAGGACGAGGACTTCTCCTTCGCCGACGTCTACTCGCCGCTCCGCGGCGGGACGCTCCGCGGCTGCGACGCGCGCGTCTGGAGCGTCTTCCGCCGCGCGGCGCCGTCCCTGAACCTCTCCTCCGACTGGATCCTCGCGGTCCCCGGCGCCAAGCCGATGCCGTTCGCGATCAGGCCCGACAGGAAGCTGACCGTGAAGGACGTCATGGAGCTGATGCGGGACCACTACGAGGGGACCGAGCTCGACATGACGAAGGACGTCGGCGCCGGGCCGTTCAAGGTCCCGTACCGCTGGCGGCCGATGGGCTTCAAGGTCGACGGCGTCGACTACGTGCACGAGCGGGCGATCTCGACCCAGCAGACGGGCTACTCGTTCGTCGCCCAGCTCCGCTCGTTCGTCCCGCAGCCGGTCGGCGGCGTCCTCTGGTTCGGCGTCGACGACACCTACTCCACCGTCTACGTCCCGATGTACGCCTCGATCCGCGAGGTGCCGAAGAGCTTCGCCGTGGGAACGGCCGACTTCGGCGCATTCTCGTGGGATTCCGCCTTCTGGGTCTTCAACTTCGTCTCCAACGTCGCCTACTCGCGCTACAGCGACATGATCCAGGACGTCCGCCGGGTCCAGGGCGAGCTCGAGGGTCGCTTCCTCGCCGAGCAGCCCGAGATCGAGAAGACGGCGCTGAAGCTCGCCGCCGACTCGCCCGCCGCCGCGCGCGACTACCTGACGAAGTACTCGGTCTCCTCGGCCGAGAACGTCGTCGCCCGCTGGAAGAAGCTCGGCGAGTTCCTGATGTGGAAGTACCTCGACGGAAACGTCCGCGACACGCAGGGAGGCGTCACGCACCCGAGGTACCCCGACGACTGGTACAAGGCGATCGCGAAGGACGGCGGCGACCGCCTCAAGGCGCGCAGGCTGCCCGACGAGCCGAAGCAGCCGGAGTAGCCGGCCGACGAGGTACGGGATTCGGGCCGCCGGCACCTTCGGGTGCCGGCGGCCTTCTTCGTTCACTCGAAGGCGCTGAGTGCCGTTTCAGGCGGGACGGATCGCTCCCTCCGGAGGACGGATCGATCCCGTTGCGAAACTCCGGCCCTCCCCGCACGTAGAACGGTGCGGGTGACAGCCCGCGGTTCCCTCCTCCTCCTTGCCGGGCTGGCCGTCGCGGCCAGCCCGGCCCTTTCCCGGCCCTCGTCCGCGGACGACCTGCGAGGGGCCGAGATCCGGATTTCCCGGGCGGCGTCTCCGATCGACGTCGACGGCGTCCTCGGCGACGGGGAGTGGGCCGGGGCGACGCGCGTCGAGACCTTCTACGAGACGAACCCGGGCGACAACCTCCCGCCGAGGGTGAGGACGCTCGCCCGCCTCGCCTACGACGACCGGTTCCTCTACGTGGCCCTCGAGTGCGACGACCCGGAGC
>CAZNSS010000217.1:0-6738 GCA_964575465.1 uncultured Holophagales bacterium
TGGCGAGTCCGTCGAGCGGGTCGACGCGGAGGGGCTCTGGCTCTTCCCCGGGTTCGTCCAGACGCACGTCCACCTCTGCCAGACCCTCCTCCGGAACGGCCCCGACGACCTCCCGCTCCTCCCCTGGCTGAAGACCCACGTCTGGCCCGGCGAAGCCGCGCACGACGAGGAAACCCTCTTCCTCTCCGCCCGGCTCGGGCTCGCGGAGCTCGCCGCGGGCGGGACGACGGCGATCCTCGACATGGGGACCGTCCGTCACACCGACGCCGTCTTCCGCGCGGCGGAGGCGTCGGGCCTCAGGGTGACGAGCGGGAACGCGCTCATGGACGACCCGTCGACGAACCCTCCCGAGCTCTTCGCCGAGACGGACGAGGCGCTCGCCGAGGGGGAGAGCCTCCTCGCGCGCTGGCACGGCGCCGCGAACGGGCGGCTCCGCTTCGCCTGGTGCCCGCGCTTCGCGGTCTCCTGCACGGACCGGATCCTCGCCGAGGCGGCTTCGCGTGCCCGCGCGGCCGGCGTCCTCGTCCACACCCACGCCTCCGAGAACCGCGACGAGGTCGAGCTCGTCAGGACGCGGAGCGGCCGCTCCAACATCGAGCACCTCCGGGAGGTCGGCATCTCCGGCCGCGCGACGGTCCTCGCGCACGTCATCCACACGAGCGAGCTGGAGCGCCGGCTCCTCGCGTCCGACGGCACCGCCGTCGCGCACTGCCCTTCCTCGAACCTCAAGCTCGCCTCGGGCATCTGCCCCGTCCCCGATTACCTCGCCCGCGGCATCCGGGTCACGCTCGGAGCCGACGGCGCCCCCTGCAACGACCGGCTGGACCCCTTCTCGGAGATGCGCCACGCGGCGCTCCTGCAGAAGGTGGCCGCCGGACCGACGGCGCTCACGGCGTGGCAGGTGGTGAGGATGGCGACGGCCGAGGGCGCCGCCGCCCTCGGCCTCGGGGACCTCTGCGGGACGATCGAGGTCGGGAAGCGGGCCGACTTCGTCCTCCTCGACCCCGCGGCGGGCTTCACCCTCCCGACCTCGTGGCGAGACGACCCGTACGGACCGCTCGTCTTCTCCTTCGACCGCGGAAACGTCGTCGAGACGCGGGTCGACGGCCAGGTCGTCTTCCACCGCGACAGCAGAACCGCGCGGACCCTTGCGCCGACACCCGCCGAGATCGAGGGGGCGGTGCAGAAGCTTCGCGACCGGCGCCGGGCGAACGCCCGCTGAAGAGGGGCCGCTTCCCCTTGAAGAGCGACGTCCGGCGGCTCACACTGCAGATGAAGCCCCCTGGAGGTGAACGATGGTCGCCCGTCAGAACGCCGCCCTCCTGAAGAGCATCGTCGTCGGGACCGACTTCTCCGTCTGCGCCGCCCGCGCGCTGGGCCACGCCGTGTCGCTCGCCCAGCTCTCCGGCGCGAAGCTCCACCTGGTCCACGTCCTGCTCGAGCCCGTCCAGGCGCTCGACGTCGCCGCCGCGCTCCCCTACCCCGACGTCGAGGTCCGCAGGGAGTGGGAGGGGGCGGCCCGTGCCAAGCTCGACCGCGAGGTGAAGGCGGCCGAGAAGCGCGGCGTGACGACGACGGCCGAGATCCGGTGGGGCCGTCCGTCCGACACGATCGTCGACACGGCGGTCCGGCAGAAGGCGACCCTGATCGTCCTCGGCACCCACGGCCGCTCCGCGCTCGAGAAGCTTCTCCTCGGCTCGACGGCCGAGCGGGTCCTCCGCCTCTCGCCGGTGCCGGTCCTGACCGTCCGCGAGAAGCGGTAGCGCCTCCGCGGACGGGTCCGCGGCGCGCCGGGAGGCCCCGGCGCGCCTTCCGGGCGCCTCCTAGTCGGCCTTGTCCCAGGCGTGCGGGATCTCGACCGGGAAGGACGTCCGCACGAGACGGGTCCTGTCCCCGAAGTAGAGTCCGCCGGCCGTCGCGTCGCCGTAGCCGACCCAGTCCTCGAAGGGGACGGCGTTCAGGAGGTCCTGGACGGCGACCGTCTTCGTCTTCTTCCTGGGGTTCTCCTTCATCTCCTTCCGGGCGTCCGCGTAGCGGCTCGAGGCGGCGAGCTGCTCCTGGTCGGTCCGGAGCTCGGTGAAGCAGACCTGGCGGAAGACCTTGCCGGGACGGTGCGTGGCGTACCAGGCGTACTCGACCGGCGTCAGGTTCGAGAGGACGAGGAGCTCGAGCGGGGCGAAGATCGCGTAGAGGCGCGGCTCCCGCCGGGCCGGCTCGGCGGCGCCGATCGCCTTCGCGACCTCGCCGGGGGCCATGCTCTCGCGGCAGGGGGCCGACTCGAACCGGGCGACGTCCATCGCGGGCCCCATCTCGAGCGCCTGGCCGCCGGTCTTCACCAGGAGGACTTTCCGGTACGCGTCGAGCGGCGTCGAGGTGAAGGCGCTGCTCGAGAGCGCGGTCTTCGTTCGCTTCCCGGAGGCGACCTCCTGGATCGCCCGCGCCGTGTCCCCCGCCGTGTCCCGCCAGCCCCCCTCCTCGAGGTACGAGAAGGCCGCCGCGCCGTTCGCGAGGGCGAGGTCGACGAAGACCGCGCGCCCGTGGAAGTGCCGTCCCGACCCCGGTGAGAGGTGGTGGGCGAGCCCGTCGATGCCGAGGCTCGTCGCGATGACGGAGCCGTGGGGGATCGTCAGCACGAGGTTCAACCGTTCCATCGTTTCTCCTGCCTCCCGGAGCGCCGGGAGCGCGAGCTGGGCCCAGCCGCCGGGATTCTAATCCGCGCCGGAGGCGTGCTAGCCTCGCCGCGCCCGATGCCGAAGAGGATCATCCCCGTCTCCTCCGGGAAGGGCGGCGTCGGCAAGACGACCGTCGCGACGAACTTCGCGCTCTCGCTCTCCCGCTACGCCCCGACGCTCCTCGTCGACCTCGACACGGGGACCTCCTCCGTGCGGAACACGATCGGCGTCCCGGTCGAGCGGGACCTCTACCACTTCTTCCGGAAGGGGTGCCGCCTCGACGAGTGCGTCACCCGCCTCCCCGCCTCGTGGGACCCCGAAGGGGCCTACTCCGGCTTCGGATTCGTGGCGGGGCCGCTCCACCTCATCGAGGAGATCACGAACTTCGGCCCGGAGAAGAAGGCCCGCCTCTCGGCCGCGATCAACGAGCTGCCGGCCGACTACGTCGTCCTCGACATGAAGGCGGGCCTCGACTCGAACGTCGTCGACTTCCTCCCCTGGTCCAACTCGGGCATCCTCGTCTTCACCCCCCACCTCCCTTCGGCGACGCTCGCCGCCTCGGACATCGTCAAGGCGATCCTCTTCCGCAAGCTCCGGATCGTCTTCTCCCCGAGGAGCCCGTTCTACGAGCAGGTGGCGGACCCCCGGACGACGACGCTCCTCGTCAACGACCTCCTCGACGAGGTGGAGGACGTCTATTCCCCGGGGCTCCCGAACCTCGACGCCTTTCTCGTCGACCTCGCCGCTTCCCTCGGCCCCCACCCGGTCCTCGAGCAGGTGGCCCGGACGGTCGAGCACTTCCGGGTCCACTTCGTCCTGAACTCCTTCAACGGCATCGACGAGGCGTTCGACACGGCGGTGAAGCCGTTCGTCGAGAACCTCGTGAGCACCGTCTCCGAGCGGATGACGCTGACGAACCTCGGGTGGGTCGTGAAGTCGGACGAGATCCACCTCGGCAACTGCCGGAAGCGCCCCGTCCTCCTCTCCCCGCGCGACGGGCACGCCGCGGCGCACGCGACCCGGGGCGAAAAGGCCCTCGACGCGCTGATCCGCGAGACGACCGGCCTCTCCATCGAGCCGAAGAAGCCGAGGCCGATCCTCCCGGTCCCCACCCGCCCCGACCCGGAGAGCGCCCTGGCCCGCGAGCTCGACGCGCTCAACCGGATGTACCACCGCAAGGGAGACCGCGACGACCCGCGCGACAACTTCGAGTACCTGACGGCCCGGGCGGTCCACCTCCTCGAGCGCGCTCGCCCCTCGGAGTTCGGAACCGCCCGGCTCTGCGGACCGGCCGAGATCCTCCGGTCGTTCTTCCCGCAGGACGCGACCTCCCCGCTGGCGTGAGGCTCTCCGGCCGCTTCGCGGCGATCGCGCTCGCGCTTCTCTCGGTCGCGGCCCTCCTCCTCTTTCGCGGGCGCCTCCGGGAGCTGGCGCTCCGGCTCCGGCTCGCGTTCCTCCTCGCCGTCACCGTCCTCTGCGGCTCGATGCTCGTCCGCGGCCTCCTCGCCGACGGCGACCGCCGGCTCGTCTCTCTCGCCGCGTTCGCCGTCGTCGCGCCGTGCGTCGCGCTCGCGTGGCACGACCTCTTCGCGAAGAAGGAGTAGCTACCTCACGACGACCCGGTCGAGGACGACGCCGAGCTCGCGCGGGTCGTCGCCGAGGCCGGCTGCCTTCGGCACGAAGACAGGCGACGCGAGCTCCACGCGCACCGGCTCGGCCCCGGCGAGGAGAGCGCGCACCGCCTCGCCGAGGACGAGCCGCGCCTCGGAGAAGTCCCCCGGCGGGACGTCCACGCTCCCCGCGGGGAGACCTCCGACCGCGACGGAGAGGCGGACCGGCTCCTTCCCCGGCGCCTTCGCCCGGAACGCGATCTCCCGCGGTGCGGGGCCGCGCTCGGGGACCCAGAGGAAGGACGAGAGACCCGAGGTCCATCGCGTCGTCAGGCCGCTCCGCACGTCGGTCTCCCGCTCGTGGAACCCGTCGAGGGCGCCCCAGGCGTCCCGCGGGCGGCCGAGGTCGAGGAGCCGCTCCGCTCCGAGCCGCTCCCAGACCGATTCCGGCGGCAGGGAGAAGGTCGCCTCCCTCACCGTGAAGCAGCCGAGCTTCGGCCGGAGCCCTCCCGGGACCGGCTCGAGCCGCTGCGGCCGGTCGCACGAGAGGACGATCTCGCGCGGACGCGGCAGCGGCCCGTAGACAGGGACGGCGACGACGGCCAGCTCGAAGGGCCCGGGCTCGAGACGGCGGGAGACGAGGACCCGCCCCGTCTCCGCGTCCGTCACCGTCACCGTCGTCGGTCCCGCCGCCTCCTGCCTCTCGCCCCGGAGAAGGGCGGCGGGCGGCCCCTGGAGGCCCGGGACGACGAGGCGGGCCACGGCACCCGCCCAGCGGAACGACGGCTTGCCGGGCGCTCTCTCGCGGATGCCGAAGCCCTGGGAGAAGAGCGGCGGAGCCGGGTCGCGGACGGCGACCGCGAGGAGGCGCCGGTTGCCGAGCGCCTCGGCGACCCGGCCTCCCCGGAGGAAGACGTGCCAGGCGGGGTCCTCCCGGTCGGGGGCGCCGGGCTCGTCGCTGAAGTCGGCGATCCTCACGAACCGGCGGTTCAGGCTCGCGACGGGACGGAGAAGATCCTCGTCCGAGAGGCCCCAGATCCCGAGCCTCCCCTCCCACCGCTCCGTCCTGAGGAAGGCGTGGAAGACACCGTCGGCGACGATCGTCTCCCGCCCCGGGTGCCCGTAGCGTGCCACCGCGTCGATCGCGGCCGTGGGGGGCGTCTCGAGCCTGGAGCTTTCGCGGACCACGGGCCAGGCGTCGCGCGCGAAGAGCGCGGCCCCGGCCGCGAGCGCGGCGAGAACGAGCGGCCGCCACCTCAGTGCCGCCTCGGCTCCCGCCGCGACCGACAGGGAGGCGACGAGGACGAAAGGGACCGAGTAGCGCGACATGGCGCGGCTGTGGAGGAACCAGAGGGAAAGGAAGGTCGGAACGAGAACGAGGAGAAGGTCGCCCGCGGCCCGGGGGGCCCGCCGCGCCGTGGCCGCGAGGCCGGCCAGGGCGAGCGCGAGGACGACGGCCGAGCGCCTCCACGACAGGAAGTCCCGCACGAGGAAGGAGTCGACGATCGTGCCGAGCGTCCCGGTCGCGAAGGCGTGCGCACGAAACTCGGCTCGCTCCCCGAGCGAGGCGACGAGCCCGGGGCCTCCCCCCGCCTGCCCGAGGAGCCAGAGCGCCCAGCCGAGGGTCCCGGCGAGCCCGGACACGACGAGGACCGTCGCGGCGTCCCGCCCTCCCCGGCGGAGGGTGAGGCGGATGACGAGGGCGAGGAGGAGCGGTCCGAACGCGAGGACGAGGTGGGGGCGTACCCCGGCGCCGGCCGCGGCCGAGAGCCCGGCGACGAGGGCGAGGAGCCGTGCGCCTCGCCCGGCATCGGCCCTCTCCTCGATCGCCGAGGCCGCGGCCAGCGAGACGAGGAAGAAGGCCGTGGCCGGCGTGTCGGTGAACGCGCGGCCGCCGTTGAACCAGACGACCGGGAGAAAGGCCGCGAGGAGAGTTCCGCCGAGCGCGGCCCAGCCGCCGACGAGCCGCCGACCCCAGAGGAACAGAGCGGGAAGGGCGATCGCCGAGAGGAGGGTCGAGGCGACCGCGAGCGCCTGGAACGGCGACGGAACGAGCGGGAGGAGCGCCCGGCCGATCAGGATCCAGAGAGGGAACCCGGGCGCCTGCGGCGACAGGTCGAAGAGGTCGAAGCGCGTCACCGCCCCCGAGAAGACGGCCTCGTCGATCTCGCCGGGGGAAGCCGCGATCGCCAGGAAGCGCGTCGCGACGGCGGCGCCGAGGAGCGCCGCGACGAGCGGGCGGGGCGGTTCGGCGGTGCGGGCCTCCGGTAGGAGCGGCGTCACGGGGAGGGCCATTCTAGGTGTCCGTGGCCCCTCTCCCCCGGCTCGTGCGGCCGGTCCTTCCGGGCGCGGCCCGCCGGAGCGCTAGAATCAGTCGATGCTTTCGAGGACCCACCTGAAGGGATGACCGAACCCCGGATCATCCCCCGCGCCGAACACCCCATCTCGCGCGGCTA
>CAZNSS010000218.1:0-6669 GCA_964575465.1 uncultured Holophagales bacterium
GCGCTGACCGCGGCGGCCGCGAAGAGCTGGGCCGCCGCCGCCCGGAAGGAACGGCGCGCCGCTTCCTCGCCCGCACGGACGCGCCGCCAGTGATTCACCTCGACACGAGCTTCCTGATCCGGGCGCTCCTCCCGGGGAGCCCTGAGGACGCCGAGCTGCGCGCCTGGCTTCGCCAGGGTCTCCCGATCGGCGCGAGCGCCGTCGTCTGGGCCGAGCTCCTCTGCGGACCGCTCACGAAGCGCCAGGCCGACCTGGCCCTCCTCGTCGTCGGCGAGCCGATCCCGTTCGGCAGGGAGGACGCCTCGCTCTCGGCGACGCTCTTCGACGCGGCGGGCCGGCGGGGAGGGTCCCTCGTCGACTGCATGGTCGCGGCGGTCGCGATCCGGGGCCAGGCCACGCTCGCGACGTCGAACGGTCGCGACTTCACCCGTCTTCGTCCCCACGGGCTCCGGCTCGCGTCGAAGTAGGCCGACCCGTTCGGGCCGGCTCTCCGGGGGTCAGGCCGGGGCGTCCGCCTCCTCGAACGTCACGTTCAGGACGTCGAGGTCGTCGCCCCCCTCGATCCCGAGGGGCCCCTGGCAGCGCGGGCAGAGGCGGAGCCAGCTCCCGGGCGCGCGCTCGGGGACGACGCCGCAGGCGGCGCAGGTCTGCTTCGCGGGGCGGAAGTCGACCTCGAGGCGGGATCCGGCGTCCGGCGTCCCGGCCGTCACCGCCTCCCAGGCGAAGGAGAGGAGGTCGGGCTCGACGGCGGCGAGCTCGCCGACCGCGATCCGCACGATCTCGAGCCGGTGCGGGCCGTGCGCGTCGACCGCCCTGCGCGCGGTCCGGTAGATCTCGGTGACGAGGGAGAGCTCGTGCATCAGGACCGCTCTCGCGTCAGCGAGCGGGGACGCGCCCTTCCTCCTCGAGCTTGCCGAGGAGGCGGAGGAGGCCGTCGAGGATCGTGAGCGGGTGGGGCGGGCAGCCGGGGACGAAGAGGTCGACGGGAACGACGGACGCCGCGCCGCCGAGCTGCTCCGGGCGGTCGTGGAAGGGCCCGCCCGAGATGGCGCAGGCCCCGACGGCGATGACGATCTTCGGCGGCGGGACGGCCGCCCACGTCTTCCGGAGGGCGAGCTCCATGTTCTTCGTCACCGGTCCGGTGATCAGGAGTCCGTCGGCGTGCCGCGGCGAGGCGACGACCTGGATGCCGAAGCGGCCGAGGTCCCAGCCGATCGTCGAGAGGACGTTCACGTCGGCCTCGCAGGCGTTGCAGCCGCCCGCGCTCACCTGGCGGAGCTTCAGCGAGCGGCCGAACATGGAGAGGAGCTTCGCGTCGAGCGCCTTCGCGAGCGGCAGGGCTGCGCCCTCGAAAGAGAGGTCTTCGCGGGTGCGCACCGCGAGGCGGTGGTCGCGCGTGAACGAGATCGCCTTCTCCGGGCAGGCGGCCTCGCACTCGGGGCAGAAGAGGCAGAGGCCGAGATCGATCGCGGGCCTGCCGCCGCGGAAGGAGATCGCCTCGGTCGGGCAGGCGTCGGCGCAGTCGCGGCACCCCTCGGGGCAGCGCGTCGCGTCGATCGACGGGAGGCCCCGGAAGCGCTCGGGCAGGCCGGGGGGCGGGCCGTCGGGGTACGCCATCGTCCGGTGCCCCTGGGAGATCCGCGCGAGGAGGGTCCTGATCATCGCCGCCTCCTCACAGGTCGTGCCCGCAGTAGGAGAGGTTGAAGCTCTTGTTGCAGAGCGGGAAATCGGAGATCTCCTCGTTCCGGAGGGCCATCGCGAGGCCCATCCAGTTGTGGAACGAGGGGTCGACGACCTTGTACCGGGCGAAGCGGCCCGCAGCGTCCGTGACGGCGACGTGGCAGATCTCGCCGCGCCACCCTTCCACGAGGGAGACGGTCACGTGCTCCGGCCGGAGGGGCTTCGGGGCGTTCCGCACGCCCCCCTTCGGGAGGGAGGCGAGCTGCGCCTTCACGAAGTCGGCCGACCGCTGCGCCTCGAGCCACCTCACGAAGGCGCGGGAGTTCACGTCGCCGTCGTGGGCCGTCATGACGGGGACGTGGGCGAAGCGCCAGATCCCGGTCGGGTGGTCGCGCCGCACGTCCTGGTCGACGCCGCAGGCCCGCGCCGCGGGCCCGACGAGGCCGATCGACTCGGCCGTCGCGGAATCGACGCGCCCCGCCCCCTCGAAGCGGGCCGTCACGGTCGCGGCCCCGAAGAGGAGCTCGGCCGCGCCTCGAAGGTCCCTCATCGTCTCCTCGAGCCGCCTGCGGAGCTCGGCCGCCATCGCGTCGTCGACGTCGACGAGGGTCCCGCCGGGGCGGACGAGGCCGCGGCCGAAGCGGCTGCCGCACAGGAGCGCGGACATGTTCAGGAAGTCGCCCCGCAGGCGCCCGCAGAAGGAGGACGTCGGGAGGAAGCCGACGTCCCCCGCGAGCGCGCCGAGGTCGCCCGCGTGGTTCGCGAGCCGCTCCAGCTCGAGCGCGATGCCGCGGAGCGCCTGCGCCCGGGGCGGGACGGAGGTCTGAGAGAGCGCTTCCATCGCCTGGGCGAAGGCCGTCGCGTGGCCGATCGTCGTGTCCCCCGCGACCGTCTCCATCCGGGCGGCCGTCTGCCGGTGCGGGCCGCCGGCGAACGACTCCTCCAGCCCGCGGTGCTGGAAGCCGAGCGCGATCTCGAGGTGGAAGACCCGCTCGCCGTGGCACTGGAAACGGAAGTGCCCGGGCTCGATCACGCCCGCGTGGACCGGGCCGACGGCGACCTCGTGGACCTCGTCCCCCTCCACGCGGAAGAAGTCGCCGACGGCCGGCAGGATCGGCTCGCCCTCCCTCCGCCCCCACGCGTCGTGGCCGGGACGCCACGAGGGGCGGTACCTCACCGGCTTCAGCCAGGGGTGCCCCTGGGGCTTGAGGCCGAGCTGTTCGGCCATCTCCCGCTCGAAGAGGTGGGCCTGCGGCGCGGCGGGGGTGAGCGACGGGAAGCGGTCGTCGTCGAGAAGGGTCCGCGCGATGCCGAGCGTCCCGGGCCCGTCGTCGGCGAGGACCGCCCAGAGCGAGGCCGCCGCCCCTTCCTCGATCGCCGCGAAGAAGGCGACGAGCCGCCGACCGCCGGCGAGCTCGGCGAGGAGCGCGCCGCGGAAGGCGTCGAACGGCACGACCGGCAGCTTCGAGAGCGGGAGGGCGACGCCGTTCCGCGTCCGGCTGAAGACGGCGACGGTCACGGCCGCGCCTCCAGGCCCGCCGAGGCCTTCTCGAGGAGGTTCACGAGGGGCTCGGGGAGGTAGAGCCCGAGGAGGAGGACGAGCGCGGCCGCGACGAGGATCGGGAGCGTGCGCGCCATGTCGTCACGGTAGGGGGTCCCCGCCGAGGCGGTCCCGGGCCGCCCCTGGACGGCCGAAAGCACGGTCGAGCCCATGCCGATGAAGACGATGCCGAGGAGGACGAGGAGGAGCGTCCCGGCGACCGGGTGCCCGCCCCCGATCGCGGCGTTGACGATCGTGAACTCGCTCACGAACGGGCCGAACGGCGGCGAGCCGGTGATCGCGAAGAAGCCGACGAGGAAGAGGCTCCCCGAGACCGGGAGCCGGGAGATCGCGCCGGAGACCTCGTCGATGTTCTTGCTCCCGTAGGCGCGGTGGATGTTCCCGGCCGAGAGGAAGAGGATTCCCTTCGTCAGGCCGTTGTTGATCGCGTGGAGGAGGGCGCCGAAGACGCCGACCCCGCCGAGTCCGATGCCGAGGACGAGGATCCCGACGTGCTCGACGCTCGAGTAGGCGAGCATCCGCTTGATGTCCCGCTGCCTCACGACGAAGACGGCCGCGAGCGCGATCGAGGAGAGCCCCATGAAGACGAGGAGCTCGCGCGCGAAGGCCCCCTCGCCCGCCGCGTTCACGACGCGGTAGACGCGGAGGAGGGCGAGGAAGGCGCAGTTCGTCATGCCGCCGGCGAGGAGCGCGCCGACGATGCCGGAGGCCTCGCCGTAGGCGTCGGGCTTCCAGGTGTGGAGCGGCGCCAGGCCCATCTTCGTGCCGTATCCGACGAGGAGGAGGACGAACGACGCCCGGAGCCAGGGCCGCGAGAAGGTGCCGGCCCCCGCGAGGAGGTCGTCGAACAGGAGCGACGGCTCGGCGCCGCCGACGTGCGCGGAGTAGGCGAGGAAGAGCGAGCCGAGGAGCGCGATCGCGATGCCGACCGACCCGATCATCAGGTACTTCCACGTCGCCTCGAGCGACCGCGCCGTCCGGTTGAAGTAGAGGAGCGGCGCCGTGGCGAGCGTCGTCGCCTCCATCGCGACCCAGAGGAGGCCGAGGTGCTGCGCGAGGGCGAGGAGGGACGTCATCGCGAGGAAGAAGAGGAGTCCCGCGCAGAAGACCCGGTTGTCGCGGTCCCGGCGGAGCGCGAGGTAGCCCGGCGCGTAGGCGGAGACGATCAGGAAGAGGACGCTGACCGTCCCGAGGATGACCGTCGCGAGCGGGTCGAGGCGGAGCCAGAAGCCCCGGCCGGAGCGGACGTTCCCGAGCGCCAGGCCCGCGAGGAGCGCGAGGTGGAGGAAGCCGGCGACCGGGACGACGAGGGGGCGGCGCTCGGGGGAGCGGACGAGGGCCGCGACGACGGCGCCGAGGAGCGGGAGGAGGACGAGGCCGATCTCCATTCTCGTCTCCTTCCGGTCAGTCCTTCAGCTCCGAGAGGAGGTCCGTGTCGAGCGACGAGAACTCCTGCCGGATGTGGTTGATGACGATCCCCATGATGAAGATGCCGACGAAGAGGTCGAGCAGGACGCCCGCCTCCACGAGGAACGGCATCGCCTCGATGAGGAGCTGGCCGAAGATGAAGATGCCGTTCTCGAGGATCAGGTAGCCGACGACCTGCGAGATCGCCTTGCGCCGCGTCGTCAGGACGAGGAACCCGGAGAGGAGCGTCGCGAGCGACGCGGGGACGAGGAGCGTCCCGGCGTGCTCCGGGGCGAGCGGCAGGTTCCCGGCGAAGAGGATGGCGAGGCCGGTCCCGACGGCGCAGAGGAAGAGCGACGGGACGAATCCGACGTAGGGCTCGACCTCCTTCTTGATGTGGACGTCGCGCATCGCCTTCTCGAGGAGACCCGGGATGAGGAGCCCCTTGAGCGCCATCGTCGCGGCGGCGATCGCGGCGACCCGCCAGCCGAAGCCGCGGTGGACGAGGAGCGGGAGGAGCGCGAGGATCGCCCCCTGGATCGCCGCGGCGCGGATCGTCATCCGGAGGGAGGGCGTCCCGAGGACGAGGAAGTTCAGGAGGATGACGAGGACGAGGAGGATGTCGACCGGGTGCGTCATCCCGTCACCTCGCGAGGAGAAGCATGCCGAAGGCCGAGAGGAGGCAGGCCCCGACGAGGAGCTGCGGCACCTTCACGAGCCTCAGGCGCGCCATGACCGACTCGACGACGCCGATGCCGATCGCCACGAGGAGGATCCCGGCGACGAAGGCGACCCAGTCCAGCGCCGGGTCGGTCGCGCTGAACGGGACGACGACGCGCAGGAAGAGCGCGGAGAGGACGAAGAGCTTCACCGACGCCCCGTAGAGGACGAGGCCGAGCGCGGGGCCGCCGTGGTCGAGGACCATCACCTCGTGGATCATCGTCAGCTCGAGGTGGGTGTTCGGGTCGTCGAAGGGGATCCGGCAGTTCTCCGCGAGGAGAACGACGGCCCAGCTCGCCGCCACGAGGACGAGCGGCGCCCCCGCCGTCACCCACCCCGGCCCGGCGCCGAGCATGGTCGAGAGCGAGAGCGAGCCGGAGATCCGCGCGAGCGCGACGAAGCCGAAGAAGAGCGCCGGCTCGGCGAGGCACGAGAAGGCGACCTCGCGGGCGGCGCCCATCCCCTCGAAGGCCGAGCCCGTGTCGAGCGCCGCCGCCGCCGTGAAGAAGCGCGCGAGGGCGAAGAGGTAGGCGAAGAGGATCATGTCCCCCGCGAACGAGAGGGGCGCCGAGTGCCCTCCGAACGGGAGGAGGAACGAGGCGAAGAGCGGTGCCGCCACGCCCGCGACGGGACCCGCGAGGAAGACCCAGCCCGAGCCCTCGGGGAGGACGCTCCCCTTCCGGAGGAGCTTGGCGAGGTCGTAGTAGCCCTGCAGCAGGGGAGGGCCGTTGCGGCCCGCGAAGGCGGCCTTCGTCCGCGCGATCACGCCCGTCAGGAGGGGCGGGAGCGCGAGGACGAGGAGGAGGTGGACGAGGGTGTCGATCATCGGATCTCCCCGGGTCAGACCTGGAAGAGGAGCGCGACGAGCGTCGCGACGACGTAGAGAAGGTAGAGCTGGATCCTCCCCTGCTGGAGGATCCGCCCCTTGCGGGCGAACCACGCGCCGGCACGGAACGCCGGGACGACGGCGCGGTCGAGGACGGTGTCGGGGACGTGGCTCTCGAACCGGGCCGCGGCGGGAAAGAGCTTCCTCACCGGGGCCCCCTTGTCGCGCGGGAGGAGCGCCCAGCGGAAGTAGCCGACGGGGCCGCGCGCGAAGGAGGAGGCCGTGTACTGCATCCGCGCCGTCGGCCGCGCGTAGCCGCAGTCCCACGTCGGCCCGTCCGCCGCCGGCGCCGCGGCGAGCCGGCCCTTCAGGAAGAGGGCGACCGCCCCGAGGAGGAGGACGAGGGCGAGCGCCGAGAGACCGACCGTCCGGAGCGAGGCGAGCTCGGCGAGCGGCACCGCCGGGACCGGGCCGG